>NZ_RZSC01000165.1:0-9866 GCF_003998155.1 Mesorhizobium sp. M1E.F.Ca.ET.063.01.1.1 | reverse complement strand
CTCGACAAACACCGCCGCGGTCTCGGAGGCGAACAGCTCTGCCGCCGTTTCCCCGAAGAGGGCCAACCAGATATCGAAGTCGGCTTCAACGACATTCTGAAGCTTCAGGTGAGCCGGCACCGGCCGTCCATTATAGTCGCCGCTCTTCAATATGACGGAGCACCAGAAGTCCGTCATCTTCTCGAGATGAGGCTCCCAATCACCGACGATCTCGCGGGCGAAAATGGGTCCGAGCCGCTCATCCTTTCTGACCTTGGAATAGAATTTGCGGACCAGTGCTCCTATCGAGGCGCGATCGACATCAGAACGAACCAGGGGCTGTTCGAGGGCAGGGCGAACCCTGTCGAGCAAGACCGGTTTCGAAGTCATTCACGTTCCTATTCTTCAAGCTTCAGCTAACGCCCAGGCGATGAAGCGCGTCCTGAAACCAGCTACGGTCATGGACGAGTCGAAAGCCCAGATTGTCGGGCGGCGTGCCGACCGCGCACCCGCCGCTTTTGCCGTCGCGGATGAAGTTCGAAATGTAGGTGCGGTGGAAGCCCTCCACAACATGCACGCCGCAATTGCTGATCGAGCTGGCAATGCCGCCGCCGGACATCGTCGCGTGGGCGTAGCAAGTGGATGTCCACTCCCAGACATTGCCGGCAATATCCGCGACGCCCTTTGAGTTGAGGCCGAAGGACCCGGGTGCCTGCGGTTCAGGATCCGATTTGCGACCGAGCGCAACCTCGTTGCGATATTGCGTGAGCCATCGCCTTGCCGGGTTGGCCGGGTCGCCTTCGCCGGCCTCTATGTCGGCCCTGAACCGCTCGCCAGCGGCATAGGCCCATTCCAGGTCTGTCGGCAGCCGCCATGTCTCGCCCGTTCGCGCCGACAGCCAGTTTGCATAGGCTTGCGCATCGGTGAAGCTGACGCCGGTCGCCGGAACGTTGCCGGCAAGGCGCGAGTCCGCGGGCTTGCAGGCGCCATCCGAAACGCAACGGTCGTAATCCGTTGCGCTCACCTGGAACTTCATGATTTCCAGCGGCGCATCAATGGTCTCCTTCAAGACGGGCGCCGGCGCGGGATGATTGTCCTTGAGGAATTCGCCAGGCTGCGAATGGTTGAATGAACCAGGCGCCAGAACCACCAGTTCACCCACGGCAACGGGAGCCCCCGATTGCGAACCATCGACCGCATGGCTGACCCCCAAACCGATGAGCGCGGCGGCCGCGATCGTTCCGAACGTGAAGGCAGGATCGAAAGACATGCCGAATACTCCGCCTGCCGTGCAACCCGCCGGCGGTAAGGGCGGATTGCACAGTGACCGGCTCTCTCGGGTTACGAGGCGATCGCCTTGGGCGGTTCGACCTGCATCATCAGATCGTCGTCCCAGCTTCCGTCGACGGTGAAGTGCGCTGTCGCGCCGAGCTCGACCGCCTCGATCAGATTGTGATTGACGTAGGCATAGACGCCCGGCTGCCGGAATGTGTAGAGCGCGGCGCCGGCGGAACCACCGCGGATGAACCAGGTTTCCATGTCCTTGGCAGGCGGGTTCGCGAACTTGCCGCCCTCCCAGACGAAGTCGCCGTGGCCGCCGATCAGGTGCGGTCGCGTGTCGCGATTGGCCTGCGAGTGGACGATGAGGACGGTCTCGCCGACCTTGGCCTTCATGGCGTTTTGGCTGGTCAGCGATCCTGCCTTGCCGTTGAACACGACATGCGTCGGGATCAGCCCGCGCATCACCTTCACGGTGTCGTCGTAATTGTCGCCGGCCGAGTCGTACTTCTTGAATTTTCCCTGTTCGTCGCGCGGGATGTAGAAGTCGTTCTCGCCGATATAGTAGATACGGTCATAGCGGAGGGGCTTGCCCTTATCGTCCTTCAGGCCGTCGCGCGGGAGCACCATCACGGCTCCGCTCATTCCCGACACGACATGCCAGGGGATCATCGCACCGCCCGGCGCGCAATGGTAGACGAACGTGCCCGGCCGGGTCGCCTTGAAGCGCAGCGTCACCTGCTCGCCCGGATTGACCAGGGTCAGCCCGCCGCCCCCGAGCGCGCCGGTCGCCGCATGGAAGTCGATGTTGTGGGCGAGCGTGTTGGTATCGGGATTGATCAGCGTGAGCTCGAGATAGTCGCCCTCATGCACGACCATCAGAGGGCCCGGAATGGAGCCGTTATAGGTCATGGCGTTGAGCTGCGTGCCGTCGGCATCGATGACCATCGGCTTCTCTTCGATCTTCATGGTGAACTCGACAACCTTGGGACCGCCTTTGGCCACCTGGTCGTGAGCGTGCACGAACGGCGGCGCGACAAGGGTCACCTTCTCGCGTGGCAGTCCGGCCACATCCTTCGCGGCCGCCATCGCCGGCGCCGAGCCAAGGGTGGCAACGGCGGCAGCGGTAAGAACAGAACCCAACAAGGCTTCACGTCTCGTAAGCATTTTTCATCTCCTGAACTTCACCGTTTCGATGAAGCCAGGATAGTATCTTTGCGCGGCGCTTCTTTGCGTTTGCGCAAACCTTGGATCAATTGATTTTTGATTTGGATCAATTGCCGAACGCATCCCCGCATTGCTTGGCCGTGATTGCAGCGGATGCCAAATCGCAAATGAAACTGGCCGGACAGACCTCTCCCATGGTCTGTCCGGCCAGTGCCTCCAGCCCGCCATTGCCGGAGGCAGCCACGCGCGCTGTCGGATCAGTTCGAAGCGGTCTTGGTCGCTTCCGCGAACAGTTCGGCAAAGACGGGCTTCGCCTTGCCGGTCTGCTTGACGGCTTCCGCCGCTTCCAGGTTGACGGGCTTGCCGACGACGATCAGAGCCACCATGCCCATGCCGTAGTGGGGAGCGCATTTCACGCCATAGACGCCCTCTTTGGTAAGGGTGACTGTGATCTCCTCGCTCGCCTTGCCCTTGAAGGCTTCAGCGCCGTCCGGGATCATTCCCTTGATAATCTCGGCATTGTGGGTCTTGTCGGTAGGCACGAACTTGATGGTGTCGCCGGGAGCCGCCCGGACAAAATCGGGCTGGAACACCATCGCGCCCTTTTCACCCTTGTTCAGCATCTGCACGACATGTTCTTCGGCATTGGCAACGCCGACAATTGAGAGCAATGCGATCGCCGCGGCAACCAGGGGCAGTTTCATTGGAGAATTCCTTTCTTTGTTTCACCACGGCATCAACCGTTGCGTCCTTTTAGTTTGCCGGGCGACCTAGTGATTTGCGCTGGCGCAAATTGCCCGACGAAAATGATCGGCGCGCAACAAGCGAGGAGATGCGCCGCGTCGCCCGCTTTCAAGAGGCGCTCTTGCGGCGTGCTTGCAGGCGTGGCCGCAAGAGCATGCCGCCAAACAGCACTGCATAGCCGGCGAAGGCCGCAACCCAGAGCGCCGCCGAGATGTGGAGGAGAATCGCCGCGCCAGGCGCCATGGCGGCGGCCACGCGCAGAATGGCGGCGCTTACGATCGCGACGAAGACAGCTCTTGTTCCTCCGCTCGCCCTCAATTCGCGGCCCGTGTGGCCGAGGGAAGCGCGGGTCATGACGGCAAGCGTCATGCAGGCGATCGCCCCCACCGCGAACGCATGGATGCCGGCAATTGCGGGGATCGTTCCCGGAGCGAAGATGGCCAGCCCGGCAAGCAGCAGCCCAAACGGCACAAAGGCGAATGCGACATGCAAGATCAGAACCAGAGGATCGGACGGCGTTCGGTCACCCGCCCAGCGGGCGAGCCGAATGGCATTGAAGATCGCCGCGGCGATTAGCGGCACGCCGGTTGCGATGCTGTCGGGGAAGAAAGCCCACGCGGCGAGTCCCATGGCCGACAGCGCGATGGTTCCGGCATCGAACCGGCCGAACGGTGCCGGGAGCCGGCCCGGCTTCTCGCGAGCCAGCCAATTGCGTGTGAAACTCGGAACGATCCGACCGCCGATGATCATGATGAGGACGACGACCGCTCCAAGACCGAGGCGCCGGCTCATGTCGGAGACGCCCTGGTAATGGGCTTCGGCGTGAAACATGACATTTGCCGCGAAAAGCGTCGCGACCGGCAGGAGCACCTTGAGGTTCCGCCAGTTTCTTCCGGCAACGATTTCCGTTGCGGCGGCGGCGACCACGGCGAGAAGAAAGGAGCAATCCATGGCTGCGATCAAGAGCCAGCCCATCTCTGCCGAAAAGAACACGGCCACCCGGCCCGCGATCCAGAGCAGCACGAGCACGAGCAGGCGAAAGTCCTGAACGGGAAGTCGTCCGGTCCAATTCGGAATTGCAGTCAGCAGGAAGCCTGTCACGACTGCCGACAGATAGCCGAAGAGCAATTCGTGAATATGCCAGTCCACAGGCAGGAACGTGCTGAAGGTTTCGAGCTTGCCGTAATAGAGGGGCAACCACAAAAGCATCGCGATAGCGGCTTGCAGCGAGCCAAGCAGAAAGAAGGGCCGGAACCCGTAGGAGAGAATTGCCGGATAGGCGCTCGGCCGCGTCCGTGGAATTGCCATGACTGCCTCGTTGGAACCCAGGCAAGGTGCCTGTGTGGCTCTTCTATCCCGGTCAAGGAGGATGGAATTTGCCTCAGCGCAAACAAGAGCGTGAATCGCGGGCGGCACCGACAGGAAGCTTCACTTGTCGACGGGCGGTCGTCCGTGACACAGTCTGGTCAGGGGCCTGAGCGTGTTGCCCCGTTGAAAGCCCGGGGAGAAAAGGCCGTTGGCGAGCCTTGATCGATCACTGATTGCCGGCTTGTCTGTTTTCGAGGGGATCGCAGCCGCGGACCTCGACCGCATAGTCGGGCAGGCAAGGTCCATGCGGATTGCCAAGGATCAGCCGGTGTTCGAGCAGGAGCAGGAGGCTCATTCATTCTTCCTGCTGCTCGACGGCCACGTGCGCGTGGTGAAGTCGACCCCGGACGGGCAGGAGGTGACCGTGCGGTACATAAGCCCCGGCGAGCTGATGGGGATCGCCAGCGCGCTGGGCCTGACGACCTACCCGGCAAATGCCATCGCCGCCGTCGATTGCGTGGCGCTTGCCTGGCCAAGCCGGCTCTGGCCGACATTCGCGGCGAGCTTCCCGAGCTTCAGTTCCAACATCTACAAGACGGTGGGAAGCAGGCTGCAGGACGCCCACGCGCGCGTCATCGAGATGTCCACCGAGCAGGTGGAACAACGCGTTGCGCATGCGCTGCTAAAGCTGATCAAGCAGTCGGGGAAAAAGACCGAGGAAGGGATTCTGATCGACTTCCCGATTTCACGCCAGGACGTCGCGGAAATGACGGGCACCACGCTCCATACGGTGAGCCGGTTGCTTTCAGCCTGGGAAGACCAGGAGCTCGTCAAGAGCGGGCGCCAGAGGATCGTCGTGGTCGAGCCGCATCGGCTCCTCGTCATCGCCGAAGGTCGGGCGACGAAAAGCTAGAGCACCGTCCGGAATTGCGTAACAAATAGTTGGAGCGGTTAAGCGATTCTGCCAAACGCCGAGCCGCTCTATTCGACGGGACCGTTTTCGATCGCGGCCTGCAGCTCGCGGCGAAGCTGCTCTTCATCGAGATCATGCTCGCGTGCCGCGTCGGAAACCGTGTGAAAGGAAGCGATCGGGCAGCCGACGCACAGCATGCCGTGCTGGAGAACGACACGGATTGCCGCCGGCGTCTCGCGCATGATCCCGTCCATCGTCGCGTCGTCGTTCAATTTGCGTTTCATGGCATTTGTCCGCATGTACAGGCCGGCATCCTGCACGGGCTTTCTGGTGTGTTCGTTGCTCTGAAACAAAGATGGCGCTGTCTTGCCTCGCTCGGCGAGCCGGAACTTGAGGCGCATTTCAGAGTTGCGGCCGCCCTGGCCTGGCATTTTTGCGATGGATCAAAGCTCGACCGTTCTTCTTCCGATAGATCGATGGCGGCCACTCTTGACACCGGCCGGTCATGAACCGGTGGCAGCCTCGGTGCGTTGTGGTTTAGCCGGGGTCGGTTTGGAACCAGCGAAGGAGTCGGAAATGACCGAGCGTCCCAGCGCCAATCGCTTGTCTGCGCAGGAACTGCACGACATCGATGCCTACTGGCGTGCCGCCAACTACCTGACCATCGGGCAGATCTATCTGCTCGACAATCCGCTGCTTCGCGAGCCCCTTCGGCTGGAGCATGTCAAGCCCAGGCTGCTTGGCCATTGGGGAACCTCGCCGGGCCTCAGCTTCATCTATGCGCATCTCAACCGCGCCATCAGACTGCGCGACGCAAACGTCATCTATATCTGCGGCCCTGGCCACGGCGGGCCTGCCATGGTCGCGAACACCTACCTCGAGGGCACCTACAGCGAGATCAATCCCGATATTCAGTTGGACGAGGCCGGAATGAAGAAGCTCTTCCGGCAGTTCTCCTTTCCCGGCGGCATCCCAAGCCACGCGGCGCCGGATGTGCCCGGATCGATCCATGAAGGTGGCGAGCTCGGCTACGCGCTCTCGCATGCCTACGGCGCCGCCTTCGATAACCCGGATTTGATCGTCGCTTGCGTCGTTGGCGACGGCGAGGCGGAAACCGGGCCGCTGGCCACGTCCTGGCATTCCAACAAGTTCCTCAACCCGGCGCGTGACGGGGCGGTGCTGCCGATCCTCCACCTCAACGGCTACAAGATCGCCAATCCCACCATTCTCGCCCGCATCCCTGAGGAGGAATTGCGCGCGCTGTTCGTCGGCTATGGCTACGAGCCGCTGTTCGTCGAAGGCGACGATCCGGCCTGGATGCATGAGCGCATGGCCGTCGTGCTCGACGATGCGCTGGATAGCATCAAGGCGATCCAGCAGGCGGCGCGCAGCGGCGCGGCGACCGCGCAGCCCCGTCCGAAATGGCCGATGATCGTGCTGCGAAGCCCAAAGGGCTGGACAGGCCCCAAGGAGGTCGATGGACTGAAGACCGAGGGGTTCTGGCGCGCGCACCAGGTTCCACTCTCCGGTCTCGCCGAAAACCCTGCGCATCTGAAGATGCTCGAGGATTGGCTGAAGAGCTACCGGCCTGAAGAACTCTTCGATGCCGCGGGCGTACCCGTGCCCTCGATCGGCGCCACCGCGCCGCAAGGCGCCATGCGCATGGGCGCCAACCCGCATGCCAATGGCGGTCTGCTTCGCCGGTCCCTCGAACTGCCTGGCTTGGATGAGCATGCGGTCCCGCTCTCCCGCCCCGGAGACGTCAAGGCAGAACCGACCCGAGTCATGGGCAACTTCCTGCGCGACGTCATGGCGCTGAATCAAAGCTCGAACAACTTCCGCATCGTCGGCCCCGACGAGACGGCTTCGAACCGGCTGCAGGATGTCTTCGAGGTGACGGAGCGTGCCTGGATGGAAAAGATCCTGCCCGAGGATGTTCACCTCGGCAGGGAAGGCAAGGTTCTGGAGATCCTATCCGAGCATACCTGTCAGGGTTGGCTGGAAGGTTATCTCCTGACTGGCCGCCACGGCTTGTTCTCCTGTTACGAGGCTTTCACGCACATCGTCGATTCCATGTTCAACCAGCATGCGAAATGGCTGGATGCCTGCCGCAAGCTGCCCTGGCGAAGACCGGTCGCCTCGCTGAACTACCTGTTGTCCAGCCATGTTTGGCAGCAGGAGCACAATGGCTTCAGCCACCAGGACCCAGGCTTCATCGACGTGGCTTTGAACAAGAAAGCGGATGTCGTGCGCGTCTACCTGCCGGCGGACGCAAACAGCCTGCTTTGCGTGACCGACCATGTGCTGCGAACATGGAACCGCATCAACGTCATCGTCGCCGGCAAGGCCAAGTCCTGGCAGTGGCTGTCCATCGATGATGCGAAGGTTCACTGCAGCGCCGGTATCGGCATATGGGACTGGGCGTCGACCGACCGCGGGGCCGAGCCGGATGTGGTTATGGCCTGCGCCGGCGATGTGCCGACGCTCGAGACGCTGGCCGCCGTTCAGATTATGAGGGACCACATTCCCGAACTCAGGATCAGGGTGGTCAATATCGTCGACCTGATGACCCTGCAGCCGAAGGAACACCATTCGCACGGCCTGTCGGATCGCGAGTTCGACGCGCTTTTCACCAAGGATAAGCCCGTCATCTTCGCCTACCACGGCTATCCATGGACCATCCATCGCCTGACCTATCGGCGGACCAACCACGACAACATCCATGTGCGCGGCTACAATGAGGAGGGGACGACCACCACACCCTTCGACATGACCGTGCTGAATGGGCTGGACCGCTATCATCTCGTGCTGAGCGTGCTCGACCGCATTCCCGAGCCGGCCGGCGCGCACATCCAACTGAAACAGGCCATGGAAGGCAAGCTGATCGAGCACCATGCCTATAGCCGCGAGCATGGACAGGACATGCCCGAAATCCTCGGCTGGAAATGGGAGCGGTAGTCGATGCCGAAGCGCCAGACCGAGAGGACGGGCGCCGTGAGGTTGGCCGGAACCGGCCGGACATGACCGGTACCATCCTCGTCCTCAATGGCGGTTCCTCAAGCCTGAAGTTCGCTTTGTTTCAGCAGCGCGGCGAACTTCCCCAGCTGGCGCGTGGCAGCGTTTCATCGATCGGGCACCGTCCACGATTGCGCGTCGCGCCCACGGCTTTGTCGCCCGGGATCGACAGGAGCTTGGGGGACGGGCCGATCGATATTGCGAAGGCATTCGAAGCCGTATCCTCCTTTCTCGCCGATAGCGGCCTTCTGCGCCAGGTCGGCAAAGTCGGCCATCGCATCGTGCATGGCGGTCAGGAATTCGTCCGGGCGACCCTGCTCGACGAGCGCACGCTCGATCTTCTGCGCAGGCTCGAACCGCTCGCTCCGATCCATCAGGAGATCAACCTGGAGATCGTCGGCCTGGCCCGTCGGCTTTTGCCTGGAGTCAAACAGGTCGGCTGCTTCGATACGGCCTTTCACGCGACGCGGCCCGAACTCGCCCGGCTCTATGGCTTGCCGCAAACGATGTCGGAACAGGGCATCGTCTCCTACGGCTTCCACGGGCTCTCCTATAGCCACATCTCCGCGAAGCTCCGTGACCGCTACGGCCCAAGCGCCGGCGGACGAACGATTGTCGCCCATCTCGGCAGCGGGGCGAGCCTGTGCGCGATGAAGGCAGGGGAAAGCCTCGCCACCACCATGGGTTTTTCGACGCTTGAGGGCCTCGTCATGAGCACACGCTGCGGCGCCATCGATCCTGGCGTGCTTCTGCACCTTTTGCAGGATCGCAAGCTGTCGCCGGACGAATTGTCCACCTTGCTTTATGAGCAATCGGGCCTTCTCGGCGTATCCGGCATTTCCGGGGATATGCAGACCCTGCTTGCGTCGAAGGACCCTGCGGCGGCCCGTGCCGTCGATCTCTTCGTCTATCGCGTCGGGCGTGAGATCGGATCGCTCGCAGCCGCGCTTGGAGGGCTCGACACGTTCGTGTTCACCGCGGGCATCGGCGAGCATGCGCCTCAAATCCGGCAAAGGATCTGCGAGGCCGCGGCATGGCTCGGTGTCTCGCTCGATGACGGTTTGAACCGCGGTGGCGCCGAACTGGTCAGCGCCCCGGATTCCCGCGTCGACGTTCTTGTCATTCCGGCCGACGAGGAACGCGCGGTGGCCACGCAACTCCTCAAACTCGAAGCGGTCTGACTTGCCCGTGATGGGTGGTGGGACTCAGAGCGGTTCAGCGTTTGGTAGAATCGCTGAACCGCTCTAACTGTTTGTTTTTACGCAGTTCCGAACGGAAGGTTACGGCGAAGTCGCCGAGCCCAACCGTTGCGCACTTTTCCTGAAATTGCTCTAGCAGGCTGTTGAAGAAGTACTGGCGCGGTTGTTTGGAGCGTGATTCACTGCTCCCCGAACGATTTGGGGACGGTGAATGCGCGGATTGGACGAACGGTCGGGCTCGCTGTTTTCCTATGTCGACCTCG
>NZ_RZSC01001659.1:0-423 GCF_003998155.1 Mesorhizobium sp. M1E.F.Ca.ET.063.01.1.1 | reverse complement strand
AACATGGTCGCCGGGTCGCCGACGCCGGTGCCGGTGTTGTTGGGGCCGCCGGAGGCCGCCGCGTCATTGACGTTGTAGGGGTAGGGCCTGACCTCGACGCAGCCCTGCCAGCTGGCGAACGGGCCATAGGTGTCGTTGTAGTCGTATTCGTCGTGGCTGCGCTTGCAGGTGTGGTTGGAGCGGTATTCGTCGCAGACGACACGCTTGGAGCCGACGATGCGCTCGTGGCTGGTGACCACCTTCATGTCGCGATAGAGCGAGAAGCGAGTGAGCATCTGGCCTTCCTGCTCGCCCCAGTCTGAGCCCTTCTTGTACCAGATGCCGTTGATCTTCTGCGCGTATTTGTTGGTGGCGTTCAGCGTCGTCCAGTCGAAATTCTCATGGTGGATCGGTGACAGCCCGTAGGTGTCCATCCAGGAAGCA
>NZ_RZSC01001658.1:0-424 GCF_003998155.1 Mesorhizobium sp. M1E.F.Ca.ET.063.01.1.1 | reverse complement strand
GTCGGGTTGCCTGTGAACTGACGGAACTGATCGCGCACCGCGGCAAGCCGGGCATGATCGTTTCCGACCACGGCACAGAGTTCACTTCGAACGCCATCCTCGCCTGGTCGAAGGATCCACGGGATCGAATGGCACTACATCGCGCCAGGCAGGCCGATGCAGACGGATGTTGTAGAATAGCCCCTTCTTCTCATTCGGCGGCTTTTTTCACAGCCTTCCGCCTTTCGGGCCTCGTTCGCCATCGGGCGGTCTCTGCTGCATAGGCAGCTTCTGCCTTTTCGACTCGGGATCGTTCTTCGGCCAGCTTGGCCGGGATGTTGTAGTCGAACGCGGAGCCGCGCCTGGCATGGCTGGTCGGGAGGCCGGCGCGCATTCGACCGATCTGAACTTGCGGGCGAGCAAGGCAGGCCGGGCCCAGATATAG
>NZ_RZSC01001657.1:0-424 GCF_003998155.1 Mesorhizobium sp. M1E.F.Ca.ET.063.01.1.1 | reverse complement strand
GAGAGTGGGCGTCGTAGATCAAAAAAAAAGATGGCTGAACGTCATCTTGCCCATGCGCATGAATGAGCGTTGCCCGGGAATTTTCCCGGGCAGGCTTCGTTAAAAAATCAACGGTCGAGATTGAACCAGACGCGCTGTTTCGCGCCCTGATCGTTGGAAATATCGAAAAAATATGGATCTTTGCGCATCGGACGGGCAATGGAAACGACCTGAGTGCAGGTGTTGCCATGATCTCCACCGCCGACCTGTCGATACTGCACGTCCCGATAGTTCAGCCCTGTTTGCCGCCCTTTTGGGTTCCGGCAAACATTGACCACCTTCTCGCACCGGTTGGCCACACCGTTGGAGCTGCTGCGACGATCGTTGTTGTCGCTGGCCGGCTTGTATCCCTCCGGGCAGTTTTCGAATCTCTCAAAGCCAGGCT
>NZ_RZSC01001656.1:0-425 GCF_003998155.1 Mesorhizobium sp. M1E.F.Ca.ET.063.01.1.1 | reverse complement strand
AAGCACGATGACGCGCTCGCCGAGATAGGCGGCCTCGGCGATAGAATGGGTGACGAAGAGGATCGTCGTGCCGGTGCGCCGCCAGAGCGAAAGCAACTCGTCGTTGAGCCGGTCGCGGTTGATCTCGTCCAGCGCCCCGAAGGGCTCGTCCATCAACAGCAGCTTTGGCTCGCCAAGCAGAGCGCGGGCGATCGCGACGCGCTGGCGCTGGCCTCCGGAAAGCTGATGCGGCAGGCGCTCACTGAGACCGCCAAGCCCCATCAGTTCGAGCAGCTCGGCGCTGCGGTCTTCGATCCTGCGTGTCAGGCTGCGTTGGCCGACGCCAAGCGGAAGGCGCACATTGTCGCGCACTGTGCGCCAGGGAAGCAGCGTGGAATCCTGGAAGACGAAGCCGACATCGCGGCGCGAGCGCACCGCGTGCTAGG
>NZ_RZSC01001655.1:0-425 GCF_003998155.1 Mesorhizobium sp. M1E.F.Ca.ET.063.01.1.1 | reverse complement strand
ATGCTGGCCGTGGGGCTGAGCGGCAGGCGGCGGGGTGCCATCCGCCGGCGCATTGTCGGTAGATGAGGCCTGCGGCGGCGGCGAGCCGAACAGCCCTTGCGCGCAGGCGCTGCCGCTCAGCCCCACGGCCAGCATCGACAAGCTCGACAGCGCGAGGACGAGGCGGCGCAGCACGGGACTACTCCGCCGAGGAGCCCGGCATGCATTCCAGCGCGCTGAGCGTCCAGTCGCTGGTCTTGGAGGTGATGTCGGCGATCTTCCACTTGCCGTCCACTTTCTTCAGCGACCACACCATTTCACGTTTGGAGTCATCGCCTTCCGAGAAAAGATTGAAGTTTGCCGTCACCTCAGCGGTGTCGCCATTGACGGCCTCGGTGAGCTTCAGCGTCTTCGACACGGTCTTCTGATCGAAATCCTGGGCGTCG
>NZ_RZSC01001654.1:0-425 GCF_003998155.1 Mesorhizobium sp. M1E.F.Ca.ET.063.01.1.1 | reverse complement strand
TTGGAAGACGCAGACCTTCATCGCCGGGCTGCGCTGCCATGGGCTCACCGCCCCTTTCGTCGTCGACACGCCAATGAACCGCCGCATCTTCGAGACCTACGTCGAAACGCAGCTCGCTCCGACGCTGGCAAAGGGCGATGTCGTCATCCTCGACAATCTCGCTGCCCACAAGAGCCCCACCGCTGAAGCAGCGATCCGGGCCAGAGGCGCATGGCTGCTCTTCCTGCCGCCCTATAGCCCCGATCTCAACCCGATCGAAATGGCCTTCGCCAAGCTCAAGGCGCATCTGCGCGCAAGGGCCATCAGAACCATCGACGCCCTGTGGCAGGCCATCGGCGATATCTGCAATCTCTTCTCTCCAACAGAATGCAGAAACTACTTCACTGCCGCAGGCTATGGACTCACATGAAAGTCCGCCGCTCTAG
>NZ_RZSC01001653.1:0-425 GCF_003998155.1 Mesorhizobium sp. M1E.F.Ca.ET.063.01.1.1 | reverse complement strand
CGAGCTCAATGACGAAGCGGCTTCCGCCATCCGCGACGTCGAGCTGGAGGGCTGGGTGCGGCTTGGCCTGCAGGAGGATTTCGGCGAGGCTGTGCTGCCCGAAGTGCTCGGCCGCTTCGCTCGCGCCCATCCCAAGGTGCGGATCGAAGCGCGAATCGGACGCAGCCATGAGCTCGCCGAACGTGTCCTGTCCGGCAGCCTCGACATCGCGCTCGCCTGGCACGACGGCACGACGCTGCCCTACAGCCGGCATGTCGCCGACGTGCAGGCGCGCTGGATCGGTTCGGCGAAACCGGTGGATGCAGGCTCCCGCGACGGCGAGGCGCTGCCGCTGGTGGTGTTCGAGGCACCCTGCCTGCTGCGCACCGTGGCGACGGAGACGCTCGACCGCGCCGGCCTCGCCTGGCGCATGGCATTCTCCAGCC
>NZ_RZSC01001652.1:0-427 GCF_003998155.1 Mesorhizobium sp. M1E.F.Ca.ET.063.01.1.1 | reverse complement strand
GCCCTATTCCTGCGGCGCGCCGGCGCCCTACGAGATGCGCGACCGCTTCAATTTCGCCTCCGGCGAGAAGGTCATGGAGCTGATCGCCAAGAACATCCGGCCGCGCGACATCATCACCCGCAAGGCGCTGGAGAATGCCGCGACGGTCGTGTCGGCCACCGGCGGCTCGACCAACGCGGCGCTGCATCTGCCGGCGATCGCGCATGAGGCCGGGATCAAGTTCGACCTCTTCGACGTCGCCGCGATCTTCGAGAAGACGCCTTACATCGCCGATCTCAAGCCCGGCGGCAAATATGTCGCCAAGGACATGTTCGAGGCCGGCGGCATTCCGCTGCTGATGAAGACGCTGCTCGACCATGGCTATCTGCACGGCGATTGCATGACGGTGACCGGCCGTACTTTGGCCGAAAACATGCAGCATGTTGCC
>NZ_RZSC01001651.1:0-427 GCF_003998155.1 Mesorhizobium sp. M1E.F.Ca.ET.063.01.1.1 | reverse complement strand
GAAGGTGATGGCGGAGCCGCAATTCACGGACCAGATCGCCCGGAACGGGCCTGGTGCAAGGAATTTTCAGATCCGCGGGGGCGGATGCCGGGATCACAAACCTGGCCAAGGGGCTCGTCGGTGCGGTGCGGGATACCGGTCCTGGCGTCCCGCACCGACGAGATTTTCCCACTCCCCTCCGCCGTCGCCGCCCTGTCCGTGGCGCTTTGTCGAAGCTCAGCCTAACCAGGGATAGACCGTGACCGTCGAAGACCGCATCCGCGCCCTGCCCTGCTGGACCGGCACGATCGAGATTGAGCCGCTGCCGGGCGGCCTGAGCAACGCCAACTACCTGGTCCAGGACGCGGCCGGACGGCATGTGGTGCGCTTCGGCCAGGATTTTCCGTTCCACCACGTCTTTCGCGAGCGCGAGGTGATGACCTCGCGC
>NZ_RZSC01001650.1:0-428 GCF_003998155.1 Mesorhizobium sp. M1E.F.Ca.ET.063.01.1.1 | reverse complement strand
ATCGCGGAAGGTCCGCTCGACGGTTACGGGTTGATGCGCCGTGCCGGTGAGGCGGTCGCGGCCGTCGTGCTGGCGCGCAACCCGGCGGCGACGCGGGTGCACGTGCTGTGCGGTCCCGGCAACAATGGCGGCGACGGCTACGTCGTGGCGCGGTTGCTGGCCGAGGCCGGCGTCGATGTCGCGGTGTGGGTATCGGGCAAGCCGCGGGCCGGCAGCGACGCCGCGATTGCCGCGGCGGAGTGCCCGGTCGCGCCCCGACCGCTGACGACATTTGCCCCTGATTTCGGCTCAATCGTCGTCGATGCGCTCTACGGGGCAGGGCTGTCGAAGTCGCTGCCCGTCGACGCTACGAACGCCATCGATTTTGCCAAATCCCTGCTCTTGCCGGTTGTTGCGATCGATTTGCCTTCGGGAGTCTCCGGCGATAC
>NZ_RZSC01000164.1:0-9870 GCF_003998155.1 Mesorhizobium sp. M1E.F.Ca.ET.063.01.1.1 | reverse complement strand
CCCTCAACAGTGCTGGAGCGAGCGGCGTAGCAGCGGTCATCGATGTTCCGGTAGGGTCGGGTTGCTCACACCAACCTGATTCGAAGGAACCACCGATGACCGACGACATGATGAACCTGCGCACGCTCGTGGAGAAGACCGATGCCGATATCTTGCGCGAGATGATCGGCTTTGCCGCTGAGCGGCTGATGGAGTTGGAGGTGGGCGCCGCCACCGGCGCCGCCTATGGCGAGAAGAGCCCGTTGCGCGCGGCCCAGCGCAACGGCTACCGCGACAGAGACTGGGAGACGCGGGCCGGCACCGTCGAGTTACGCATCCCCAGGCTCAGGAAGGGCTCCTACTTTCCGGGGCAGGCCCTTCACCGGCCTGCCGCACGCTCGGATTGAGGCCAAGATAGGCGACAAGCCTCTGTGGATCGCTGAAGCGACGAATGTCGCCGATCGCCGCGGCAACGCTTGCGGCCAAGGTGACGTCGAGGCCGGGCAACGTCATTAGACGGCGGATTGTCGGATCCTGGAGGGGCATGCACGGCGATATCCGCCTCGACTACCGTCAACGCCTCGTTGACCTGGTTAATCAAGCCGAGGTGGCGTTCGATGGCGGCGCGCTCATCCGCAGGCAATATTTGCCTCATCAGGCATTTGCGCCCACTGATCGGACGAGGTTCCCATGCTGACACGGCAGGATCAGATGGGCGTGCAGGATTGACTGGATCAGGTTCTTCAGCCGCGAACGCTGGCGAACCAGCTGTGTCCGCCTGGTGACCTGTCTTCGGAGCGCAAGGGTCGCTGATCCGGAATCCAGATCTCCGGCAGAAAGCGCGAGGCGTAGAGCCTCGCAAGGACAGTGGCATCGATCTTGTCGGTCTTCACCTTCGCGTGCGCGATCATGTTCACCTGATTGATTGGCGATCACGATCCGATCCACGTAGGGCGACAGTACTTCAGCGACGGCCGCGGCATTGCCGGTCGCCTCGATCACCACAATGATCATCATGGGTGAGCTCCTTTTCCTGGCGAACTCTTCAAGCTTGTTGCGCAGCATTTGGACGCGGCCGAGTTTGACGATCTCGCCGTCAAGCAACGACACGACCTCGCGGCCACGCGGTGTATGTCCATGCCTACAATGCGTACGGTTCCCTCCATCGTTGGACACAGACAGGGAGCCAGCCGGGCAACACGACAAATACGGATCCGCGCTCGCAGCGCATCCGGGCGAATCGTAGGGGCGGCTAGATAACGTACTCGAACTCTCAGTTCATCTGCATACGGCGGCCTGCCCGCACTTGCGTGCTCCCGGTGCCCCGTTGCCCGGATGCGCCAAGCCTACCCGACCTGGCGACCGAACAAACCCTGGCACCAAGAGCAACGTGCTGGATAATGGCGTCATCGAGAGCTTCAACGGCCGACTGCGCGATGAACTGCTCAACGAGACGCTGTTTGTCTCGCTGGCTCAGGCGCGCGTAGCCATCGCCCTGTGGCGCGCCGACTACAACACCGCGCGGCCCCACTCCCAAATCGCCTGGCAGGCACCCGGCCGAGTTCGCCACCCCTTCAATCCACGACGGTCGCTCGCGCTGCGCTATGCCAAAGGCTCCGCGCCAGCGCCCGTCGCTTCACCCGCCCAGCAGGCACAACCCACGCCCGAACCGAACTAAAAACTGGATAAAAACGGGGGCAACGTCACTACGGACGCTGCAATGTGCGCCTTCTAACGCATTGTATATTTCATCGGCGGGCACATTTTGCTGCGCCGTTTTCCAGCTCGAATGTTATCAATCCAGACGGCATCCACTGGTAGCCTGGGCGTCCTTATAAAGGACGGGCCTGCTTCAGTGAGGCGAGAAACCTATGATGCTCTTGCCGTTAGCCCAACCGCTCAAACAACCTTCACTGAGAGGAACCTACATGACGTTGATTAAATGTGGCTTGGTCCAACTGAGCCTTAAGAAGACGGGCGACGCGGAGATCCCCACGATCAGGGATGCAATGCTTGATGCCTACGAGGCCTATGTCGAACGTGCCGCGGCTCAAGGCGTCCAGATCATCTGCTTTCCAGAGTTGTTCAACCAGTACTATTTTGGTTTTGGCCACGAAGAGAAATGGTTTGCCGCCGCCGAGAGGATCCCGGACGGCCCGACTGTCAGGCGCTGCTGCGATTGGGCGAAGCGATATGGCATTGTAATCGTGGCTCCCATTTATGAGGAGGAGGCACCAGGAGTCTATTATAACACAGCAGCTGTAGTCGACGCGGATGGCTCATACCTCGGCAAGTACCGTAAAATGCACATTCCGGACGGCGGCCCGTGCCGAGAAAAGCTGTACTTCAAACCCGGCAACCTTGGCTTCCCGGTATTTCAAACGGCGGTCGGCCGGATTGGTGTGGTTATCTGCAACGATCGACATTTTCCGGAGGGCTTCCGTGCGCTCGCGCTCGGCGGCGCCGAGGTCGTCTTCGTCCCGACGTCGACGGGGCCAGCGGCCCGCCCTACTTGGGAACTGGAGCTTAAAGCGGCCGCGTTCGCTAATGGCATCTTTGTCGCCGCACCCAACCGCGTTGGAGATGAGAACTCTCTGATGGGGAAGTACTTCGGAAATAGCTTGTTCGCCTCGCCATGGGGCGAGACGATTGCGCAGGGCGGAGACGGGGAGGAACTGGTCGTAGCCGACTTGGACACTAAGTTAATTCGCGAGCAAAGGATCGCTTGGGGTTTCTTCCACAACCGGCGCCCGGATGCTTATCCAACTGGACCTCATGTAAGGGCGATCCGAGTGATGAAATAGAGCGAACAGGACGACTTATAGGGTTTCTCAAACAGTCCTGCAAGCAAGCTGCATAGCCGTCACGGCACATCTTGACCTGACAACTTCATGGGGTCGCGGTTGGGTTCATGAGATCATCAATGATGCATTTGCGCTCAAGCAACGTCTTCGATGAGCATATTGAGTACCTCAACAGTGCGCGTCCCAGAGCAACTTGGCTGTCGTCGAACAAGCTTCTACGACAGCCGCTTTCGTAAAATCCGCATGTCACCTTATGCACTTCCGTCCGTCGACCAAAGCCCCGACCCCCGGCACGCTCGTCAGATTGCGCACCTGCGCATCGCGCCGCCAGGCCGACAAGACGCCTCTCGATCGTCTTGAACTCACCCGCAGCAGGCCACTGGTTCGAAACCCGCTGCTCAAACGTCTCATCATGACACCCTGGAGCAGATTGGGGAGGCTCTAGCCGGTGCTTTTACGGTGCCTAGCGAAGCGCAAGCGAACCGCGATGGTGCTGTTTTGGAGCTAATCGATTTTATGTTTTCGTACCGCCACGGCGCGGCGTCAGCATCTTGAAAATGCTGCCTGAATTGTCCAGACATGCGCCCGTGTCAGGCGGCCCGGGCAGCCCGCCTCAGGGAGGGAACATGGTCTTTCGATTGAAGGAGCGCCTCGGCCGAAAATTTGAAGAGGAAGTGCAATTCTTCAAATGCTGGCAAAAGGACAAGAAAGGTGTCGGCGCCCTCATGCCGACGTCGGTTCATGCGGCACGGCGCATGGCAAGCGTGGTCAGGCCAGCAACAGGACTGCCGGTGCTTGAGCTTGGCGCTGGAACAGGCGTCATCACCAGGGCAATCCTTGAAACGGGCATCAAGCCGCAGCAGCTTGTTTCGGTGGAATATTCGAAAGACTTCTATCACCGCCTGAGGCGGCAGTTTCCCGATGTCGATGTTCGGCTGGGCGACGCTTTTGCGCTGGACGAGGTGCTTGCGGAGCGGAAAGCCGAACAGTTCGACTGTGTCATCAGCGCGGTGCCGCTGCTGAGCTTTCCGATGGAGCGCCGCATCGCCCTGATCGAGGATTTGTTGGCCCGCATTCCTATTGGAGCGCCCGTCATGCAGATCACCTACGGGCCTTTGTCGCCGGTGATCAAGATGCCTGACCGCTACATTGTTTCCCACTATGATTTCGTCGTTCGCAACATTCCGCCCGCACAACTTTGGACGTACCGCCGGGCCGTCGGACGCCGCATGGCCGCTTTGGCTGCTTCTTCGCGCGATCGCGCTCAAGCAGGCCCGTAGGCAAGAGGTTGGAGCCTTTTGCAGATGCGGCGAAATCGGTCTCGCCGAGAGTGGAACGAGAGGGCTCGGCCCCTTGAATGGTCACAGTCCTGACAGCACATTTTGCGCGGATGCCAGGTCGGATGCTCGCGCGAGTGAGAGTTCATAAAGTTGGGAGGAACCGAATGAACGCGGATGATTTCGATAGCCCAATTTTCGTCAAGCGTGCTGCCTACATCGTCCAAGAGATTGCGAACGTTGCGGACGCCGTCGATTTCCTCAATGACTGGCCCGAGGAGCAAAAGAATCCCGCCCACCAGGCGGCCCTTGAGGCGTGCTGTGATGCATATGATGGGCGTAAACCCATAAGCGCTGCACGCCAGGCTTTTCTCAACTTCGCCAAGCACGTTGCGATTTTGGAAGATCCCATGTCGGCCATGCAGTGGATCGCCGCGTGCAAAAAGCTGCGGGCTTAAGGTTTCGCCGGGGTGGGTAAGCATGCCCTCCCTGGAGGGCGAGCTGGAGGAGCGGTGGGCAGGGTTCACACACCCACCCCGGGATGTGTTTCCGGCGCTTTGAGATGGCGCATAGCGCCGGCTTGCAAAAGCGGCTTGTTCGATTGACACGCGGGCTGCGATAATGCGGCGAGCGACGTAGTGAATGGCTTCAGGCGCTTTGAGGGAGGTCTGCCATGCCGCACCATAGTTTTGCACGTCCGGAACAACTGGAAATGCTCAGCAAGGCGCTCGCGGAGCTCGGCGGCCATTTCCCGCCGGACAGCCCCGAACGCGAGGCCTTGGCCGCGAAGATCATGACGCTCTTCGAAGGCGGAACCGACACGCTCGAAGAGATCAAGAAGGCGCTGAACGACCGCGATGCCATTCCATGACCACCTGGGCTCTTGTCTGATCCCAAAGGGTGAAAGCGGCTGGGCCCTAGGCGCAGCCCGTTCTCGTTTTTGCCGCGGATCGAGCCGGTTGAGCCTGTCAGCCCGCGACCGTTTGACAAGCCGCCCCTCAGCGCGGTAGCACAATCCAAAGCTGAGATCGCAGGGCAGAACTGACCGCACCCACCGGGGTTGCGCGACCCCGACCAGCTTACACCCAATTGGCGCCATTACGCACATCGGCATGGCGATCTCTCCTGTGTCGAGAGCGCGAGAACGAACTTGGTTGTGACGCAGCTGAGCGCCAAAGGCCCGGCTGTCAGCAGGTGAGGGAGGTTGAGAACGTCATGCGCCCTGAAAATTCCCCGCTCTTTGCGGCGACCACTTTGATCCCTCTCAACAACTCGGTCTTTCGTTCGATCTGGACAGCCACGCAGATTTCCAGCCTTGGCTGGCTCATCCAGAGCGTGGCGATCAGCTGGCTCATGGCCACCATTCCAGCCTCCGATCTGATGGTTGCGCTGGTGCAGGCAGCCTCGACGCTGCCCGCCTTCTTTCTGTCGATCCTTGCCGGGGCGATTGCCGACAGTCTCAGCCGCCGCGGGGTGATGCTTGCCGGACACTGCCTGATCGCGCTGGCGTCCACCACGCTGGCTCTCTCTGTCGCGCTGGGTTTCGTCAGTCCCTGGTTGATTCTGGGCTTGAGTTTCCTGGCCGGGTGCGGCTTTGCCTTGAATGATCCGGCCTGGCATGCCTCCGTGGGCGACATCCTGGAAAAGCGGGAGATACCCGCTGCCGTGACGCTGATGTCGGTCGGCTACAACGTTGTTCGAAGCATAGGGCCGGCGCTAGGCGGCATAATCTTGGCTTTGCTGGGACCTTTGGCCGCTTTCGCCTTGGCGGCGCTGAGTGATCTCGTCCCATTGAGCGCTGTCTTGCGCTCCAAATGGCACGTGCGGTCTTCGCCTTTTCCGCGCGAACGGATGATGACGGCTATCCGCGATGGAATGCGCTTCACGGCGATCTCGTCGGAGATTCGGTTCGCGATCGCGCGTGCAACCCTGTTTGGACTGGCGAGCATCTCGATCCTCGCTCTGCTCCCGCTGCTCGTGCGTGATCAACTGGCAGGCGGCCCACTCGTTTACGGCGTCCTGCTGGCCGGTTTCGGCGCCGGCGCCTTCATCGCCGGACTGGGCAATGGCTATTTGAGACGCATCGCCACGCAAGAGAAATTGCTCACGCTCGCATCCGTTGCCTGCGCGGCATGCTGTTTTTTGCTCGCCCTCACGTCATCCGTTGCTGTGGCGGCGATCGCGCTTGCCATCGGTGGCGCAGGCTGGGTTGTCACCTGGACGGGAACCGACGTATGCGTGCAGTTGGCAAGCCCAAGGTGGGTCGTCGGTCGCACTTTGTCGATTTATTATGCCTTGACCTATGGCGGCATGGCGGCCGGCAGCTGGATCTGGGGTGTTTTGGCTCAGAACCATTCCCTGACATGGGCATTCGAAGGCGCTGCAGTGGCACTTTTGCTGGTTGCGGCAGCGGGAAAAGTGCTGCCCATCGAGCTTTGGGAAGAATCGGATCAGGGAGCCGCCGACTTCATTCCACCCGAATTGGCACTCACTCTAAGACCAAGGAGCGGTCCAATCGTGGTCAAGATCGAGTATCTGATCCCGGAAGCGAACATCTCGGCATTTCTGCGCTGCATGCGCGAAAGGCGGCGCGTTCAGAGCCGTGCCGGCGCGCGCAATTGGACGCTGCAGCGAAATCTTCAGAAGCCCGCGCTGTGGACTGAGACGTTCCGCACCCCGACATGGACCGATTATCTTCGCCTAAACCATCGGCTCACCGTGGCTGACAGGGAGCTCGACGAGCGCCTCGCCGCCCTGCAGGCCGGTGAGGCTCCTCCTCATGTCGCGCTCTCGATCGAGCGGTCGACAAGTCCGGCATCCGGCAGCGAGGTCCAGCCCGTGCCTTTTGTGTCGCGTCCCTGAAGGTCGTTGAGAGAGAGTGCGCGGGGCGATCGCGCAATTAGAATCCGAATATGCGAGTGACGCGGACGGCATGCAGACGGGGGAAGGTGCAGAAGGCAGGGGTTTATCGTTCCGGTACCGACACGCCTCCGCGCGCGGCAGCAAAAGGTCGTCGATACAACGTGCTGTAT
Source organism: Mesorhizobium sp. M1E.F.Ca.ET.063.01.1.1 (assembly GCF_003998155.1). Taxonomy (NCBI): domain Bacteria; kingdom Pseudomonadati; phylum Pseudomonadota; class Alphaproteobacteria; order Hyphomicrobiales; family Phyllobacteriaceae; genus Mesorhizobium; species Mesorhizobium sp. M1E.F.Ca.ET.063.01.1.1. The sequence goes on along the minus strand of NZ_RZSC01000164.1, from coordinate 2,778 downwards.
GCAGGCGGGCAAAAGGGCAAGCGGTTCATTTCTTTCCTAAGACCTTCGTTTGCACAAATCTGCGGCAGGGGCGATCGCACCTGCAGCCCGATGCGCGACTTAGGGTGGGTCGTCACGGCTGGAGTAACTGCTGTTACGGATTTTCGAGGGTTGCTGAAAAACTTTACGTCAAAACAGGCGTTTTGTGCATCTTCTGTCGTATTTTCGAAGCGCATGTCCGCGTAAAGTGAATGAGCTCACAACGCTTCAAGGCGGCTCAGACCGTCACGCTCACAACGGCCATTTCCAGAGGGATGACCATCATCATCGACCCGGCGCGCGGGAGGTTCGGCCGGTTGAAAGAGGGGCGATGGCAAATGTCGCGATCAGAAGAGCGACGGCACGATCAGCGCACGGCAAGTTCACGGATCGTCGGCCAGAAATGGAGGGCCGGCGTCGCACTCGAGGCACCCTCACGAGTTGTTCGCGGGCCCGGAGGCTTCGCCATCTGCTGTCCTCAGGGCGAAGCGCGCGGCAGTTGAGCCTTTGGCCATTGGTGCGCCAGTATGGATTGCCGGCTCGGTTCCGCCTTTGCGGCTTTTCGTCTCTCGATAAACCAGCAGGGCCATGACCGCTTCCGCGCTGCCTGGGACGGCGTTCCTTGGCAGGCCATGATCGAGCTCCACGAGCTTGATTTCATCCAGTTCCGACAAGTGGTCTTTGATCGCGTCGCGAGCTTCGCCACCAACTCAACTGCGACGACCTGCATTTCCAATCCTTTTGTAAAAACCCGTCTTCGTAAGGGCCGAACCCAAGCAAGGATGGGCTGTTTCACTCAGAGCCGTGAAGGCGGTGCTTTGACAAAGATCTGCTGCAATGGGCCCGCTGATGCCGCCCCGTGAGCATGGACCAACTCAGTCGGTCTGACGCAGCGCAAGAGCCTCAGGAGACAGCTGTTCACTATTTTCTCTACTGTTCACATCAAAGTACTTTCCGCTGGCTGGAAGTCACGTTAAGAAAGCCAAGCTCGCATTCCCTGTGCACGCCACTCAGAATCGGATCCTAGCTGCGACGATGGGCTTAAGCTCCTTGTTGCACAGAGATTGATCATCATGAATTCGACCGAACAAAACGCGTCCCCAGGCTTGCTGGCGCCGCTGAAGGACCCGACCTTTCGTTCCATCTTTCTGGCGTCCCAGCTCTCGAGCCTGGGCTGGCTGATGCAAACGGTGGCGCTCGGCTGGCTTATGGCCACGGTTTCCAGCTCGGACGTTTTGGTTGCGCTGGTCCAGGCCTCATCGACTTTGCCGGCCTTCTTTCTGGCGGTCTTCGTTGGGGCAATTGCTGACAACTATAGCCGCCGCGTGGTCATGATCGTCGGTCGCAGCCTCATGATGGCTGCCTCCGCAATGCTGACGATCCTGATGGCCTTTGGCATTCACGATCCATGGATGATTCTCGCGTTCAGCTTTCTCGACGGTTGCGGCATCGCGCTCAGCGACCCGGCCTGGCGAGCCTCGATCGGCGATATCCTGGAGCGCCGGCAACTGCCGGCGGCGATTACGCTGCTCAATGTCGGATTCAACACCGTGCGCAGTGTCGGGCCCGCGCTCGGCGGCATAATCGTGGCGGCGTTCGGGCCGCTTGTCACCTTCGCGCTCACCACGCTCGGCTTTGTTGCCCCTCTTACCGCCTTGTGGCGCAACAAGTGGAAGGTCCAAAGCTCATCGCTGCCGCGTGAAGCGCTGATGACGGCGATCTATGATGGCCTGCGCTTCACCGCGATATCCTCGGAAATCAAGTCGACAATCGTGCGCGGCACCCTGTTTGGATTCGCAAGCACCTCGACATTGGCGCTGCTTCCGCTGATTGCCCGCGACATTTTGAAGGGTGGCCCGGTCGGCTATGGCATCATGATGGGCGGCTTCGGCGCCGGCGCACTGGCGGCCGGGCTCATGAACCCGAGACTGAGGCAAACGCTAACGCAGGAACGGCTGGTGGTCCTTGCCTGCCTGGCATGTGCTCTGTGCGAGATCTCGCTTGCGCTGACGTCCTCGCTTGCCATCGCGACGGTCTGTCTTGCGCTCGGCGGGGCAGGGTGGGTAACGGCATGGTCCGGACTTGGCGTCAACGTGCAACTGGCAAGCCCGCGCTGGATCGTCGGACGCACGATCTCAATCTACAGCGCCTTCACCTATGGCGGTATCGCCGGCGGCAGCTGGTTTTGGGGCGCGATCGTTCAGAACTACTCGCTTCCATCGGCAATGGCATGGTCCGCGGTCGCCACGCTGGGCGTCGCCGCGCTCGGGTTCAAGCTGCCGATCAGCAATCGTTCCGAGTCGGAGCTCGAGCCTGCCGGCGCCTTTTGCGCACCCGCGATCGCGCTTGATCTGAAGCCAAGGAGCGGCCCGATCCTTGTCACAACCGAATACACGGTCGTCGAGGAAGACTTGAATCAGTTTCTGCAGATCATGCAGAAGCGCCGCTATGCCCAAAGCCGCGTCGGCGCCCGACAATGGACACTCACGCGCGATGTTCAGGAGCCATCACGATGGGTCGAGTCGTTTCGCACCCCAACCTGGACCGACTATCATCGGCTCCACCATCGCCTGTCGGAGGCCGACAGAGAACTGGGCAATGCACTTCTGGAACTTACGGCAACGACAAATCCGCCGAGAACGAACATCCTGGTCGAGCGTCCTGCCGGAGCGGCGCGCAAGTCGTATTTTCCGATGGCCTATCTGTCGCACAAATGAGGTGCGGTTGAGCACGCTTCATTGCCTCGCCAATCCCTGTGGC
>NZ_RZSC01001649.1:0-428 GCF_003998155.1 Mesorhizobium sp. M1E.F.Ca.ET.063.01.1.1 | reverse complement strand
GGCATGGAAGATCTCGGCGCCGTCGCTGGCGGCCTCCTCGAGACCGCGAATGACCGAACCCTTTTCCGGGGTGCCGGGATAGCCCCTCGCCGCCATCACCACGGTCAGCGCCGCCTCGTCGCGCCAGCGGATCGAGGTATGCGCGAGCTGGCCGTCGACGGCGGCGTTGAGCAGCACCAGGAGATCGTCCTTCAACCGCATCATCAGCACCTGGCATTCGGGATCGCCGAAGCGGGTGTTGTATTCGATCAGCTTCGGCCCCTTATCGGTGATCATCAATCCGGCGAAGAGGATGCCGGCGAACGGCGCGCCGAGTTCGGCCATGCCGCGCATGGTCGGCTCGATGATCTCGCGCATAGTGCGCTCGACCATTTCCGGCGTCATCACCGGCGCCGGCGAATAGGCGCCCATGCCGCCGGTGTTGGGGC
>NZ_RZSC01001648.1:0-428 GCF_003998155.1 Mesorhizobium sp. M1E.F.Ca.ET.063.01.1.1 | reverse complement strand
ATCAAGGAGTTTTGAATGCCTTTGACGCCACACGAAGCCCTGATCTACCTGATGGTCATCACTTCGGCTTCCGACCGCGACATGACCGATGTCGAGCTTGCGCGCATCGGCGACGTCGTCCGCTCATGGCCGGTATTCGTGGATTTCAACCAGGACAGGCTGGTTGCCGTCGCTCAGGCCTGCCAGAAGGCGTTGAACGCCGAGGACGGACTGGAAGGCGTGCTCGAACTTGTCGAAGGGGCGCTGCCCGAACGGCTGCGCGACACCGCTTATGCCGCCGCTTTCGAGGTCGCCGCCGTCGATCTCGAAATGCGCATGGAAGAAGTGCGGGTGCTGCAGTTGATCCGCCTCAAGCTCGATCTCGACACGCTGACCGTCGCCGCGATCGCCCGCGCGGCGAAGGCGCGTCTGCGCACGCTGACTTAGGT
>NZ_RZSC01001647.1:0-428 GCF_003998155.1 Mesorhizobium sp. M1E.F.Ca.ET.063.01.1.1 | reverse complement strand
CAACCACTTCATCGGCATCGAGCACCTGACGGAATCGGAAGTCGAGGAGATCCGCGCCAAATGCGAGCAGGCGGCGAAGCGCCACGATCGAAAGATCGCCGACGCCGCCGCCAAGAAGGCGGTAACGCCGAAGCCCGGCTCGAAGAAGCAGGCTGCCGCTTGAGCCCGACCGTCAGCCGTTCATGAAGGTCGCGAAGGCGTCCTTGTGGTCAGGGTGCCAGCGTGAAAGGGCAGGGCGGTTCTCGATGATGTCGCCAATCGCCCAGGCCATGCGCTTTTCGTCCGTCGGCCGCGCCACCTCATTGTCGGGGCAAAGGATGTAGAAATCGCCGCGCTTGAGCGAGGCGAGCATGAAGTCGATGACCTGCTCTCCCGTCCAGGCGCCGGCCGGCTTCTCGGTCGCGCCTTCGGTCAGGCCGGTATAGGTG
>NZ_RZSC01001646.1:0-429 GCF_003998155.1 Mesorhizobium sp. M1E.F.Ca.ET.063.01.1.1 | reverse complement strand
ATCTTACACCGTTCGGGCCGCTGCGTGTCGATGCGGCGGTGCCGCTCAACCGCGGTCCGGGCGACCCGCATTTCGGCATCTATGCCGGCATCGGTCAGGCCTTCTGATGAAGACGTTCCGGCGCATCCTTCGCATTGTTCTCTACACGCTGCTCGTCGTGGTGGCGGCGGTGGTCGGCGCGCTGGTCGTGCTGACCAAGACCGAGCGCGGGCGCGACAATCTCGCCGGCATGAGCTCGAATCTGGCGTCGAGCGACGAGCGCAAAGTCACCGTCAGCGGCATAGACGGCATCTGGTCCGGCGCGCTCAGGCTCGACCACGTCGTGGTCGAAGACCGCGGCGGGCCCTGGCTGGTGGCGCGCAAGGTGGCGCTCGACTGGTCGCCGCTGGCGCTGCTGTCGAAGAATTTCAGCGCCGAGCGCCTCGCTGC
>NZ_RZSC01001645.1:0-430 GCF_003998155.1 Mesorhizobium sp. M1E.F.Ca.ET.063.01.1.1 | reverse complement strand
GCGCAGCGTGGTGCCGTTCTTGTGCGCGGTCTTGGCGATCTTGGCGGCGTTGTCGTAGCCGATGGTGGGGGCGAGCGCCGTCACCAGCATCAGCGAGCGCTCGAGCGCGGCCTTGATGTTGTCTTCCCGGGCCTCGATGCCGACCACGCAATTGTCGGTGAAGGACACGGAAGCGTCCGCGAGCAGTTGCACCGACTGCAGGAAATTATAGGCCATCAGCGGATTGTAGACATTGAGCTCGAAATGGCCCTGGCTGCCGGCGAAGGTGAGCGCGGCGTTGTTGCCGAACACCTGCACGCAGACCTGCGTCATCGCCTCGCACTGGGTCGGGTTGACCTTGCCCGGCATGATCGAAGAGCCCGGCTCGTTTTCCGGCAGCGAGAGCTCGCCGAGGCCCGAGCGCGGGCCGGAGCCGAGAAAGCGGATGTCG
>NZ_RZSC01001644.1:0-431 GCF_003998155.1 Mesorhizobium sp. M1E.F.Ca.ET.063.01.1.1 | reverse complement strand
GTTTCGGCACCAGCGGCCCCGGCTCCTTGCCGGCAAGCGTCAGCCCGAACAGCTCGGTGATCTGGCCGGAGAAGATGATGACGGCAATCCCCGCGGTGAAGCCGACGGTCACCGGATAGGGGATGAACTTGATGTAGGTGCCGAGCCTCAGATAGCCGATAGCGAGCAGGAAGACGCCGGCCATCATCGTTGCCAGCAGCAGCCCGTCGACGCCGACGCGCGCCACCGTCGCCGCCACCAGCACGATGAAGGCGCCTGCCGGGCCGCCGATCTGGAAGCGGCTGCCGCCGAGCGCCGAGATGATGAAGCCGCCGACGATCGAGGTGTAGAGGCCGCGCTCGGGCGTCACGCCGGAGGCGATCGCGATCGCCATCGACAGCGGCAGCGCCACGATGGCGACCGTCAGCCCGGCAATCGCGTCGGTCCTGAAG
>NZ_RZSC01001643.1:0-431 GCF_003998155.1 Mesorhizobium sp. M1E.F.Ca.ET.063.01.1.1 | reverse complement strand
TGCCATACCAAGCAGACACGTCACTATGCTCCTGTGGCCACTTTTCTGCACTCCCTACATAGGGAGATCGAAACTGTCGGCAGGTTTGTGAGCGGTCGGGGCAAGGTCCGCGCCGTCCATTTCGGGGGCGGCTCCCCGACGATGCTGAAGCCCGACGACATCCTGGCGCTCGGTAGAGCGTTGCGGGACCGGTTCGACTTTCTCGATGATGCCAGTCTTAGCGTCGAGATCGACCCAAACGATATGGACGAAGGGCGGCTGGATGCCTTCGCTGCGATCGGCATGACGAGAGCGAGCCTTGGCGTCCAGGACTTCGATCCCAAAGTGCAGAGGGCTATCAATCGCGAGCAGAGTTTTGCCCTCACGAGAAGCATTGTCGATGCGGTCCGCGCGCGGGGCGTTGCATCCGTCAATCTGGACCTGCTCTATGG
>NZ_RZSC01001642.1:0-431 GCF_003998155.1 Mesorhizobium sp. M1E.F.Ca.ET.063.01.1.1 | reverse complement strand
TGCGCGAATACGAGAACTGGATCGATGGCGCCTGGGCGAAGACCGATCGCAAGGTGGAACGCAAGTCACCGGCCCATGGCGAGCTGCTGGCGAGGTTCGCGCAAAGCGACGAGAACGCCGTCAACGCCGCGATCGAAGCTGCCCGAAGGGCTTTCGATGACCGATCCATATGGTCAGCCATCCCTGGCGCCGAGAGGGCAAAGGCTCTCGGGCGCTGGGTGGATCTGCTGATCCGTGAGATCGACAGGCTGGCCTTGATTGAGGCCGAAGAGGTCGGCAAGCCGATCCGCTTCGCCAAGGCCGAGGTCGAATGGTCGATAGAGCTTGCGCGCTATGCTGCAGCGCTCGCCTGGCAAATCCCCGGAGATCTGGTTTCCAATATCGGGGACGCAAATCTGGGCCTTGTGACCCGTGAACCGCGCGGCGTGATC
>NZ_RZSC01001641.1:0-431 GCF_003998155.1 Mesorhizobium sp. M1E.F.Ca.ET.063.01.1.1 | reverse complement strand
AGTTCGACAGGACCGGTCGGCGTGTGATCAGCCATAGGAATACCCCTTCGAAGACATCTTGGAGGCACATAGCGAAAAGCTGGACGCAGAGCAATGGCGCTATTGCCGCATCGCCCGGCACAACAGCCTCAAAGGAAAGTTGAAGACCGCGACCCCGACCGGCCCGCTGGCAGTGAAGGGGCGATGACGGCCTTCAGACCTTCAGCCGCCGAGATGCGGGAACAGTCCGAGCAGGCCGGCGATGATCAGATAGAGCGCGACGATGTAGTTCAGCAGCCTGGGCATGACCAGGATCAGCACGCCGGCGATCAGCGAGATCAACGGGGTCAGCGTAAGCGCGGAAATGGTCATGTCGGGGTCCTTTCCAAAAGTGGTGATCGCCGCTCCAGGCGATACAATCTGCAGGCGGTGCCTGTCGCTCCTTACAACGC
>NZ_RZSC01001640.1:0-431 GCF_003998155.1 Mesorhizobium sp. M1E.F.Ca.ET.063.01.1.1 | reverse complement strand
GGCGTAGGCCTGGCCGTCGGCAACGATGATGGTGCGGCCGGGCTTGGTCACCGAACCGCGGAACAGGAAGCGCTCGCCCCTGCCCGGCGCCAGGAGGTTGACCTTGAATTCGATGGTCAGCACGCTGGAATTCTGCGGCATCAGCGAGAACGCGGCATAGCCGCAGGCCGAGTCCAGCGCGGTCGAGATGACGCCGGCATGCAGGAAGCCGTGCTGTTGCGTCAGCTCGGCGGCGTAAGGCATCTCGATCTCGATAATGCCGGGCGTGACCAGCGTCAGTTCCGCGCCGATGGTGGCCATCGCTTTCTGACGGGCAAAGGAAGTCCTGACGCGATCCTCATAGTCGGGAGCGGGTACGATCTTGGCTGCCATGGGCCTTCGCCTTCACGTTTGCTGCGCTGCAACATAAGAGATTGCCTGTCCTGCCTGCC
>NZ_RZSC01000163.1:0-9878 GCF_003998155.1 Mesorhizobium sp. M1E.F.Ca.ET.063.01.1.1 | reverse complement strand
ACTTGACGACAATCCCCGGAAACACTGCAACCAGTGCCGGCATCGACAGCCTCCATGCATGGATGCGGCTTGGCATTTCCTTGCTGCTGGCGACGATCGGCGGTGTCGGCATGTGGGCGGTGGTCGTGGTTCTGCCCGCCGTGCAGGCCGAGTTCGGCATCGATCGCGCGGCTGCGTCCATGCCTTACACCGCGACCATGGTGGGCTTTGCCGCCGGCAACGTGCTGGTTGGACGCGCCATCGACCGCATGGGTTATTGGATTCCGGCATTCGCATCGGCGATTGCGCTCGGTGCCGGCTTTCTGCTCGCTTCGCTCACCAATTCGATCCTGGGCTTCACCCTTGCCCAAGGGCTGCTGATCGGCGTCGGCACCTCGGCGATCTTCGGGCCGCTGATCGCCGATATTTCGCATTGGTTCAACCGCCGCCGCGGGGTCGCTGTGACGGCAGCCGCGTCCGGCAGCTATCTGGCCGGTGCAGTCTGGCCGATGGTGATTCCCTATGTCATGCAGGGCGAAGGCTGGCGTTTCACATATGCGGCGATCGGTGTGTTCTGCCTTGCGACCATGGTGCCGCTGGTGCTGATGCTGCGGCGAGGCGCGCCGCGCGAGGCTGCTTCGGGCTCGCCGGGCAGTCGGCCGGTTCAGCCGATTTCGCTGTCGCCGGCGGCGCTGCAGACGCTGCTGGTTGTCGCCGGCTTCGGCTGCTGTATGGCGATGTCGATGCCGCAGGTGCATATCGTCGCCTATTGCATGGATCTCGGCTATGGCGTCGCGCGCGGCGCCGACATGCTGTCGATCATGCTGGCGGCGGGCGTCGTCAGCCGGATCGGGTCGGGTTTTCTCGCCGATCGCATCGGCGCGGTGAAGACGCTGCTCGTCGGTTCGGTGCTGCAATGCGTGTCGCTGTTCTTCTATATCCCCTTTGACGGGCTGGTCTCGCTCTATGTCGTCTCGCTCGTCTTCGGCCTTTCGCAAGGCGGCATCGTGCCCTGTTATGCCATCATCGTGCGCGACTACATGCCGGCCAAGGAAGCCGGCCAGCGCGTCGGCATCGTCTTGATGGCGACCATCTTCGGCATGGCGGTCGGCGGCTGGATGTCGGGCTGGATCTACGATCTCACCGGTTCCTACGCGGCGGCATTCCTCAACGGCATCGCCTGGAACCTGGTGAATCTCGCCGCCATCTTGCTGCTTATGTGGAAGGCAAGGCGAGGTGCTGAAGCGCTGGCCTGATGTCCGCCAGCAACCTGGCCATTGCAAGGTGGTCAACCGGTGCAAAGGAGGGGCTAGGTGGGAGGCGGCCGAACTCGTCCGTGCTCTTTCGCATGACGTCGAGGCTATTTACTTGGACAGGCTTTGGGCGGAATATTGCGAAGTGGGAGGAAGCACTCGGAAAATCTCCTGAATAATTGCGCTCGAACGGCTTCCGCCCGTTGAATGCAAGGGAGGATAATCATGAGACGTACTTTCCCGCTCGCGGCATCCGCCGCGGCGTTGTTGCTCGGCGTGCCCTCCGCCTTCGCGCAGTCCGGCGGCGTCGAGAAAGCAGTCGGCGGCTACAGCTTCGAGGAAGCCGCAAAGGAAGCCCCCACCACCAAGGATTTCCACTCGGCCGATGGCCATCTCACCTTCGCCATCGTCACACATACGGCCGGCAACGGCTTCTTCGATCCGGTCTATGTCGGCGCAACTGCCGCCGGCAATCTGATCGGCGCCAAGATACTGCTGCTCGGCTCGGAATCTCCGACCGACGACCCGGCCCGCGAGATCGAAATCCTGAATCAGATCGTGCAGGATCCGACGATCGACGGGCTGATCATGACAACGCCCCAGGTCGGCGCCTATAACGACATCGTCAAGGCCGCCGAGGCCAAGGGCATACCGGTAGCAACGACCAATTCCTTCGACGGCACGATCCTCGACCGCAGCGGCATCAGCCACACCGGTCAGGACGCCTCCGCCGCGGCGATCGCCGGCGAGGCACTCGTCAAGTGCCTGGCCGACAAGGGTATCGAGAAGGGCTCGATCGTCCTGCCGTCATCGACCGCGATGGGCAACATCGAGGTGAACAATCGAGTCACCTCGGCCTTCAACGCGATCGTCAAGGGCCTGAAGGCCGCCGGCAAGCTCGAGGCCTTCAAGGTCGACGCGGGGCCTGAGAACACCGGCATCGACACCAATCCGAACGATCCGGTGAACGGCATCGTGACGCTGTTCGAATCGCGCGGTGACGTTGTCGGCGCCTTCGCCGGCAACAACGTGTTCACGCCGGCGCTCGCCAAGGCCGTCGCCCAGACCGGCAAGACCGGCAAGATCTGCGCCTACGGCTTCGACATCGGCCCGACCCAGCAGGATGCGCTGAAGAGCGGCGACCTGACCGGCGCGCTCGGGCAGCAGCCCTTCCTGCAGGGCTTCTATCCGGTCATGCAGCTCTATCTGCAGATCGATCGTGGCATCGCGGCCGCCAATCTGGATACGCGTGCCCAACTTGTGACGAAGGAGACCGTGACAAAGGTCGGCAAGCGCTTCGAGAACTGAACCAATGCATGTCGCCCAAAAGTGCGCAGCGGTTTTGGGACAACGACATGCATAAAACAAGAAACTGAAGCGCGTCGTCCTTCTGGCGCGACGCGCTTCAGGATATTTCCGCGCGGTTTACCTTCGGAACCCAGTTATCAACATGTCCGCCGAAGCTCCCGCCCGCCGCCTTCCATCCCAGCTCGTCGGGGGCTGGGAAGCGGGATTGCTTGCCCTGCTGGCGCTGATCTATCTCGGCGGCGCTGTCGTCAATCCGACCTTCTTCGGCTCGCTGGAGGCGTTCCATGCGCTGCTGCGCGACACCTCGCGGGTCGCCATCATTGCGGTCGGAATGACGTTCGTCATCGTCAACAAGGACCTCGACCTTTCGGTCGGCTCCATCTACGGCCTGGTCGCCGTGGTTTTTGCCAGGCTGTTCGCGCCAAGCTTTGCCGATCTCGACATCGTCACGTCGGTGACCGTCTGCGTCCTTCTTGGCGTGGTGATCGGCCTTGTCAACGGCGTGCTGGTTACCATCCTCAAAGTGCCGGCGTTCATCGCCACATTGACCACGCTTTTGATCGGCCGCGGCTTCGTGCTTGCGCTGACGCAAGGGCAGGCGATCTACTATCCCGGCAAGGCGAAGGAGGCTCCGTTCTTCTTCCACCTCGGTGAGACGAACGTGTTCGGCTTCAACAACCAGATCGCGATCTTCGCCGTCGTTGCCGTGATCGGCGCCTACGTGCTCGCCAACACTCGCTGGGGCTATGAGACCTTTGCGACGGGCGGCAACGAGCAGGCAGCGGTTTATGCCGGCATACCGACGAACTGGGTGCGCATCCGTGCCTATCTGCTCTCGTCGCTCTGCGCCGCCGTTGCCGGCCTTCTGTCGGCTGCACAGGACAAGGGCGTGACCCCGCTTTACGGCGTCAGCGGCGAACTGACCGTCATCGCAGCGGTGATCATCGGCGGCGCTTCCATTCTCGGCGGTCGCGGCCGCGTCGCCGGGTCCTGCCTCGGCGCCACGCTGGTCGTTCTGCTCGACAAGGTGCTGCGCGAGGGTTTGCCGATCACGCGCACCATCAAGATCGGCGAGGAGGAGGTGACCGTCAACGCCGTCTACTCCCTGCCGGTGGGCGCGGTGCCGGTCTTCCTCGGGCTGCTGCTTGTCATCGCCGTGCTGATCGAACCCTATCTCATCCGCCGCCAGATCGCGGCGCGCTTCTGGGCATGGCTGCGCGGCAGGCCGCCGCCGCCGGCCTTCGAGATTGGCGGCGTCGCGCTCGAGGGCGTGGTGACCAAGGGCGCGATGGCGACCGACATCGCATTGTCGGCGACCGGGTTCGGCAAGTTCCTCGCCCGGCGCGACGCCCTCGCCGTCATCCTGACGGTGGTGCTGTGGCTCACGGGTCTTTTCCTCAGGCCGGATTACTGGTGGAACCTGTCCAACACTTTCGCGATCCTGCTCAACTACACCGAGCTGGCGCTGATCACGGTCGGGCTTACCTACGTCATCGCGGCCGGCGATATCGACCTCTCCGTCGGAGCCGTCCTGGCGCTCGCCGGCAGCTCGGCGGCCTATTTCCTGAAGGTCCTTGGCGCCGACCCCGTCACCGCTGTCGCGATGGGCCTGCTTGCGGGAATGCTTGCCGGCCTCGTCAACGCCGTCGTCGCCGTTGGCTTGAAACTCCCGGCCTTCATCGCAACGCTTGGCATGTTTTACATCGCCCGCGGCCTCGCGGCGTGGTTCGTCGCCGGCCAGCAGCTTACCGGCTGGCCGGAGGGCTACAACTTGCTCGGCCGCAAGGTGAACGACATCCTCCTTCACTTCGGCATCGTGCTTCCGGATGGCATCCTCAAAACACTGGCCGAGGTGGTCAGCGTGCAGACGGTCTGGATGATCTTCGTCGCCCTGATTGCCGGCATCGTGCTCGCCTACACGCCGTTCGGGCAAAAGGTCTATGCAACCGGCGGCAACATCCGCGCCGCCGCCTATGCCGGCATCAACACCAACCGGGCGCGCTTCATCTCGCTCATGCTGGCGGCGTTCTGCGCGACGATGGCCGGGATCATCAACGTCGCCTATTTCCGAAGCTTCAACCCCGTTGCAGGCCAGTTCCGCGAACTCGACGCCATCGCGTCGGTGATCATCGGCGGCGGGTCGATATTCGGCGGCTACGGCACCATGCTTGGTTCTCTGGCCGGTGCAGCCGTGATCACTCTCGTTAGGGCGCTCCTGCAGCTCAATGTCCAGGGCTTCAGCATGCCGCAGCATTGGATCAACGTCTTCATCGGCGTCATCCTCATTGCCGCGGTGCTGATCGACATCTGGGTACGCCAGGCCAACATCTTCGGTCGCCTGCGAGCCCGCCTCGCGCGACGCGCACGAACCCGGGAAACCATTCATGCCTGACGTTGCGTTGCCTCAACCGATCGTGGAAATGCGAAGCATCGAAAAAGCCTTCGGGGCCGTGCAGGCGCTTCGGAAAGTCGATCTGGTGCTCTATCCCGGAGAGATCCTTGGACTGGTCGGCGACAACTCGGCCGGCAAGTCGACGCTCATGAAGATCCTCACCGGCGCCTATCAGCGCGACGCCGGCGAAATCCTCGTCGCCGGCCAACCGGTGCACTTCAAGAGTCCGCATGAGAGCCGCGATGCGGGCATCGAGATGATCTACCAGGATTTCGCTCTTTGTGGAAACATGGATGTCGGCCAGAACATCTTTCTTGGCCGCTGGCCGCGCAAAGGCCCTTTTATCAATCGCCGCAAGATGTACGCGGAAGCCGACAGCGTGCTGAAGCGGCTCAAGGTGGACGTTAACTCCGTTTTCCAGAAGGTCGAGAGCCTGTCGGGCGGTCGCCAGCAGTCCGTGGCGATTGCCCGCGCGATTTCGTTCGAGCCACGCGTCGTGATCCTCGACGAACCGACCGCCAACCTCTCGGTGATGGCGACCGAGCGGCTCCTCGAGACTATGCTGGAGCTGAAAAGGCAGGGTGTTGCCCAGATCATCATCTCGCACCGGCTGGTCGACATTTTCGCCGTAGGCGACCGTGTCATGGTGCTCAAGCGCGGCGAGAATGTCGGCGACCGTCACGTCAGGAACACCGACGAGCACGAGGTCCTCGAGATCATAGTCTCCGGCACGCGGGAGCAGGCGCTTACGGCCGATCAGGCGAGGGCGGTCTGACCACCGAGGCGTTGGCCTGAGGGCTTATCGCCTCTACCAGGGCTGAACCAATATTCGTCGGCTTGACAATGGCCATGGCCTGCGCGACCCAGACCGGAATGGGATGGGGCTGCGAACATGGTTGCTGTGGCTAAGCTCTTGATTGTCAACCCGCCGCTGCGCTCCTTTCGTGCAAAAAGGGCAGGGGCGTGACAAGGCCGCGCTCGCGCCGGGGTGGCGGTCGCCCGACGATTGCCGATGTCGCGCGCAAGGCGGGTGTGGGCGCCATCACCGTGTCGCGCGCCCTGCGCGAGCCCGGGCGGGTCTCGGAAGATCTGCGCCGGCAGATACAGGTCGCCGTCGACGAGCTCGGCTATATCCCGGATCCCAATGCACGCGCGTTGGCTTCGGCGCGCGCGGAGGTCTTCGGCGTGCTGGTGCCGTCGCTTACCAACAACGTCTTCGCCGAGGTGGTGCGCGGCATTTACGACAGCCTTTCGGACAGCCCGATCCGCATCCAGATGGGCAATACGCATTATTCTGGCCTGGAGGAAGAGCGCCTGCTGCAGCTGTTCGCCTCGCAGCGACCGGCCGCGCTGATCGTGGCCGGGATCGACCAGACGCCGCTGTCGCGAAAGCTGCTGGAGACGGCCGGCTGTCCGGTGGTGCAGGTTATGGAAACCGGGCCCGATCCGGTCGACATGCTGGTCGGCTTCTCGCATTTCGACGGCGGCCGCACGGCCACCGAGCACCTGATCGAAATGGGCTACCGGCGGATCGGCTTCATCGGCGCCCGCATGGATCCGCGTTCGCAGCGGCGCCTTGCCGGCTATCGCGCCGCGATGGAGGCGGCAGGCCTGTTCGACCTCCGTCTGGTCACGACCACGCCGCTGCTGTCCAGCGTGACGCTCGGACGTGAGCTTCTGCGCGATGCGCTGGCCAAGATGCCGGCGCTCGACGGCGTCTTCTGCAACAATGACGATATTGCGCTCGGCGTTCTGTTCGAATGCCACCGCGCCGCGATCGCTGTGCCGAAAACAATCGGCATTGTCGGCTTCAACGACCTCGACATGATGCAGGCGGCTTTCCCGTCGGTCACCAGCATTCGCACGCATCGCTATGAAATCGGCCGCCAGGCGGTTGCCATGGCATTGTCGGCGATCGCGGGCCAAAGGCCGCAGCATCGGGTCGTCGACCTCGGTTTCGAGCTAATACGCCGCGAGAGCACCGCTCGCTGAAACACACAGAGGCGACTGTGCAAATGCCGGTTTACAGCCTTTAATGGTAGCGCTACCATTAAAGCATGAAGCCTGTTTATTATACATAAGCAACAGCTCATGCTTGTTTATTATGTATAATATGATAGTTTCATGAGCCGCTTGGAGGGCCGAGAGGGGGAAAAGAGGGACGGCACAAGCCACCTCGCAAGCGTATCGGATTGGCAGGAGGGTGCCGGCCGACCGCCAACACATTTAACAAGCAGAACTGCAACTGGGAGGAATACCGATGATCAAGTCACTCGTTGGCGGCGTCATTGCCGCCACTGCATTTGTCATGCTGAGTTCTTCGGCGATCGCCGATCCGGAAATTGTCAAAGGGCCGGCGGCCGAGCCCGACTGCTTCGCGCCCTGGGCGGCCGACACACAGTTCTTCAAATATCCGAAGAAAGATGGTCCGTACCGGATCGCGCTCGCCAACGGCTATATCGCCAACACTTGGCGCATCCAGATGATTCAGACCGCCAAGGCCTACGCCGCGCAGCCGGACGTCGCCAAGAAGCTGAAGGAATTCAAGGTGGTATCGACCGGCGAGGATGTGCCGGCGCAGATTTCGGCGATCAACAACTTCATCGATTCCGGCTTTGACGCCATCGTCGTCAACGCCCAGAACCCGACCGCATTCGGGCCGGTGATCAAGCGCGCCAAGGAAGCCGGCGTCATTCTCGTCGCCTTCGACAACATCCTCGACACCAAGGACGCCATCAACGTCAATGTCGATCAGAAGGGCCTCGGCGAGCTGTGGGGCAAGTGGCTGGTCTCGCATGTGCCGAATGGCGGCAAGGTGCTCGAGGTGCGCGGCGTGGCCGGCACCTCAGTCGACACCGACCGCCACAACGGCATCCATGAGGTGCTCGATGGGTCCGGCAAGAAGTGGGATGTCACCGAGGTCGTCGGAAAATGGGATGACGGCGTGGCGCAGAAGGCCACCGCCGACGCGATCGCCACCAGCGGACCGTTCGACGGCATCACGGGACAGGGCGGCGACACCGGCATCGTGCAGGCGATGATCGACGCCAAGCATCCGTTCGTGCCGTTCGGCGGCGAGACGGAAAACGGCTTCCGCAAGTTCTGCGCCGCGCATGCGGCGGATGGACTGAAATGCTCTTCGGCCGGCACCGGCCCGGCCCAGGTCGCGGTCGCCATCAAGACTGCGATCGCAGCGCTCGAAGGCAATGTCGTGCCGCAGTCGGTCAAGCTGCCTTTGGCCATCGTCGAGGATCCGAACTTCAAGGCGGGGCAGGATTTCTTCCCGGACCAGTCCGACAATTTCTTCGTCGGCAACTCCTCCCCGACCTGCGGCATCAATTCCACCGCGCAGGAAATCATGGGCCAGACCAAGGAAAACAAGTAGCCTGATCCAACCGGCGCCGCGGGAGTTCCGCGGCGCCGGCCGCCAAAGCGCGTCGCGATCTTTCAGATTTGCTCAATGCGCTTTAGGCTTTTGATTTTACGCATGTCTTTGTCCCGAAACCGGTTCCCACTTTCGGGAGACATGCTCTTGATGCCAATCGCGAACTGGCCTGGGGAGGGCTGATGGACGGCGCGGCACCGCTCTTCCAGATGGAAGGCATATCCAAGCGCTATGGCGGCGTTCGGGCCTTGGAGAAGGCCGACCTTTCCGTGACGGCCGGGAGCATCCACGCCATCCTCGGCGAAAACGGCGCCGGCAAGTCGACCTTGATCAAGGTCATGGCCGGCGTCGTCGCGCCGGACGAAGGCCGCATGACGCTGGATGGGCGCGAGGTGACCTTCGCCTCACCGGCCGCCGCGAACCAGGCCGGCATCGTCTGCATCTTCCAGGAACTGTCGCTCATCCCGGAACTCAGCGTCGCCGACAACATCGTCATTTCCGACCCGCCCAAGCGCTTCGGCATGATCGACCGCAAGGCGCAGCGGCGCATCGCGGAACAGGCGCTTGCCCGGGCGGGCGCTTCAGACATCCATCCGCTGGCGCTGGTAAAGGATCTGCCGCTGTCGCGTCGGCAGATGGTCGAGATCGCCAAGGCGCTGGCCAGGAAGCCGCGCATCCTGATCCTCGACGAAGCGACCTCGGCGCTGACGGCGGCGGATGTCGCCAAGATATTCGGCGTGCTGAAGCGGCTGCGCGAGGAAGGGCTGGCGCTGCTCTACATCTCGCACCGCATGAACGAGATCGCCGAGCTGGCCGACCAGTGCACGGTGTTCCGCAACGGCCGCAATGTCGCCAGCTACGCGGCAGGGTCGAAGAGCGACAACGAAGTGGTCGAACTGATGATCGGCCGCGAATACAGCCACATCTTCCCGCCGAAGCCGGTTCGTCACCAACCCGGCGCAGTTCCGGTTCTGGAGGCGCGCGGCCTCTCATGGAGCGGTCGGCTGGACAATATCTCGCTGTCGATCGGAGCCGGCGAGGTCGTCGGGCTCGGCGGTCTCGACGGCCAGGGCCAGCGCGAATTGCTGCTTGCATTCTTCGGCGTGCTGCGCGGTCTTTCCGGGCAGATCCTCGTCGACGGCAAGCCGGTTTCGATCGCAAGCCCAGCAGCCGCGAGCGATGACCGCGTGGGCATGGCGCTGATCCCGGAAGACCGCAAGACGGAAGGGCTGATGCTGCCGATGACGGTGCGCGAAAACCTGTCTTTCGCGGCGCTCGACAGGCTGTCGAAGGCCGGCGTTATCGATCGCGGCGCCGAGCAGCGTCTGATCGACGACATGGTCGGGCTGCTGGCGATCAAGACCGCGGGCCTCGACATTCCGGTCGGCGCGCTTTCCGGCGGCAACCAGCAGAAGGTGGTGATCGCCAAATGGCTGATGCGGCAGCCGCGCATCATCCTGCTCAACGATCCGACGCGCGGCATCGATGTCGGCACCAAGCAGGAGCTCTACCAACTGATGCGCAAGCTCGCGGATGCAGGCGCCGCGATCCTGTTCTATTC
>NZ_RZSC01001639.1:0-433 GCF_003998155.1 Mesorhizobium sp. M1E.F.Ca.ET.063.01.1.1 | reverse complement strand
CCGTCGACGCGCCCCGCGGTAAGATCGAGCTTCAGGTTGTCGAGACTGTCATAGCTGCGAATGGTCACGACATCGCCGAGGAGTTGTTTCACAACAGCCTCCGAATTCGACGAACGAAGCACACCAATGGCTTTGCCGTTGAGGGTGGACCTGAGCCGCTCGATGGTTGCCTTCTCCTTGTCCCCGACCGTCGAAAGGTTGACTTTCTCTTTGGTGTCGCCGGCATCGAGCCCAAGCTCTTTGCGCACGACGAACTGGTTGTAGCCGCTAGCATATGGGCTGGAGAATGCGATCTGCTGCTTGCGCTTCTCCGTGATCGCCATGCCGGACATGATGACATCGTATTTCCCGACGAGCAGCGCGGGGATGATCCCGTCCCAATCCTGCGCCACGAAGCTACATTTGATTTTGATGCGATTGCACAGTTCAAGAC
>NZ_RZSC01001638.1:0-433 GCF_003998155.1 Mesorhizobium sp. M1E.F.Ca.ET.063.01.1.1 | reverse complement strand
GAGCTGCTGGCATCGGAAAACCCCGACCCTGAGCGGCGCGCCCGCTTCATCGCTTCGTTCAACCGCGGCTACCGTTCCTTCGGCGGCACATATACGCAATGCACGGCCTCGGCGACGGAAGCCATCAGCCGCTACATGAAGGAAGGCGAGACGCTGTCGCGCGACATCGCCTCGCGCTACGGCAACTGACGGCGCGTCCGGCCTCCCGCCCCCTCGCCACCCACAGGTTTTCAGAACCAGCGCTTGTCTATGCCGCCATCTTGGTGCAATCCTTATGTTGCACTTCTGCAACAGCGTTAACGAAACGTTACGGCGCGGATGTGAAATTAACTCAAACTGAAGGTTTTGGTGCCGCTCGCCGGCCTAATCGGCTAAGTTTGGAAACTATCGAACGCAGGCTTTTGCAACGCGACGGATTTTGGCGGGTACGACC
>NZ_RZSC01001637.1:0-433 GCF_003998155.1 Mesorhizobium sp. M1E.F.Ca.ET.063.01.1.1 | reverse complement strand
TCTTCTTCACCGGCAGAGCGGACGCGTCGAGCGCATAGACACCCGGCCGTCGATACCACTGGAGGTAGGCCAGCCGGGCAGCCAGCGCCAGTATGGCCGCAGCCATGCCGTAGAACAGCCACATCGCGGCGGCGACGCTGTCCGGATGCAGCCAGAGGCCAAGGAATGTCGTGAAGCCTGCTTCGGCGGTTTCGTGCTCGGGGGCCTTCGCGGCCACCGGGATGAGCGTGACCGAGACATTGTCATAGGTCAGTCCGGCGATACCCTTGGCCACCAGCATCTTGACCTGCGGGATCAGCTCATTCATCGGAACCGACGCGCGATGGCGGATGAAGACGGAGGCGGAAGACGGCACCAGCTGCTGTCTCAGCGGATCGTTCTCCGGCAAGACGAGATGGACGCGTGCGGAAAGCACGCCGTCGATGTCCGAGAT
>NZ_RZSC01001636.1:0-434 GCF_003998155.1 Mesorhizobium sp. M1E.F.Ca.ET.063.01.1.1 | reverse complement strand
GTGGAACAGCTGTGGCCGGGCGATGTCGAGGTGATCGAGGCCGGCGACGGCGAGGATGCCATCAACCTGGCGGCCGAGCGCGAGCCGCCGCATGTCGTGCTCGACCTGCAACTGCCCAAGGCGACGGGCATCGAGGTGGCGCGCGCGATCTGGAGCCGACGCGCCGGCACGCACATCCTGTTCTGGTCGAACTTCGCCGACGAGGCCTATGTGCGGGGCGTGGCGCGCATCGTGCCGCCCGGCTCGGTCTATGGCTATGTGCTGAAATCGGCGACCGAAGAAGGCATGCGCTCGGCGCTGCGCGGCGTCTTCCGCGAAGGTCACTGCATCATCGACCGCGAGATCCGTGGTATCCAGCACCGCGTCCAGGACCGCTTCGAGGGCATCACCGACGGCGAATATGAGAGCCTGATCGACATCGCCTTGGGCCTGAC
>NZ_RZSC01001635.1:0-435 GCF_003998155.1 Mesorhizobium sp. M1E.F.Ca.ET.063.01.1.1 | reverse complement strand
CGTCATGCTCGAGGAACATCGTCGCCGATGTCGTCCTGCCGGCGACGATGTTCCTCGAGCATGACGACATCTACAAGGGCGGCGGCAACCAGCACATCACGCTCGGCCCGAAGCTGATCGATCCGCCGGAAGGGCCGCGCACCAACCATTTTGTCATCGAGGAACTGGCGAAGCGGCTCGGCGTCTCCGACAGGCCGGGCTTCGGCCTCACCGAGAAGGAGCATATCGACATCATCCTCGGCAAGCGCGGGCTGGGCAGCTTCGACAGCCTGGGCGAACAGAAGTGGATCGATATGCAGCCGGATTTCGAGGCGGCGCATTTCATCGACGGCTTTGGCCATCCGGACGGAAAGTTCCGCTTCCGTCCCGACTGGTCCGGGCAGGCGGCGCCCAACCGGCCGCCGAGGAGCATGGGGCTGTTCGGACCGGTGGAAC
>NZ_RZSC01001634.1:0-435 GCF_003998155.1 Mesorhizobium sp. M1E.F.Ca.ET.063.01.1.1 | reverse complement strand
ATGCGGTCTTGAGCGGCATGATGGTGTCGGGCGTCAGCACCGCCAGCACGCCCGGCGCGGTCTCCGCGGCGCGGGTGTCGATGGCTGTAACCTTGCCGGCGGCGATCGTTGCGCCGACCAGCACCGCATGCGTCAGCCCTTCGAGCTGCTGCTCGACGGCGTATTGAGCGGCGCCCGTGATCTTGGCCGGGCCGTCGACGCGCGACAGGCGTCCGCCGACCGCTTCGAGGCGTGCGCTGTCCGAGGCCGCGTGTTTCATGTCATGAACGGTCATGCCGTCTCTCCCAATTCGAGGATGGCGCGCGCGATGACGCGCGGCGCGAGCGCTATTTTGTAGTGGTTGGCGCCATGGTCGACGGCGCCCTCCATGGCGAGCTCGCTCGCCTTGCGAACGGTCGCTTCGTCGAGCGTCTTGCCCTTCAACGCCTCTTCGAC
>NZ_RZSC01001633.1:0-437 GCF_003998155.1 Mesorhizobium sp. M1E.F.Ca.ET.063.01.1.1 | reverse complement strand
GGGATCCGTCGATCGTCAACGTCAATGGCGGCGCCATCGCCATCGGTCACCCGATCGGCGCCTCCGGCGCCCGCGTCTTCAACACGCTGGTCTTCGAGATGCGCCGCCGTGGCGCCAAGAAGGGTCTTGCCACGCTGTGCATCGGCGGCGGCATGGGCGTCGCCATGTGCGTCGAAGCGCTCTGAGCTCAGCGAATAGCGAAAAGGGAGTAGCGAATAAAGAAGAAAAGCGTCGCGCGCCGGGACGACAGATCCTATTCGCTTCGCTGCTCTCTATTCGCTGACGATTTAAAGGGAGGACCACATGAGCAAGGTAGCAATCGTCACGGGCGGATCGCGCGGCATCGGCGCGGCAATATCGATCGCTCTGAAAAAGGCCGGCTATTCGGTTGCGGCCAACTATGCCGGCAATGACGAGGCGGCCGCGAAGTTCAAGGC
>NZ_RZSC01001632.1:0-437 GCF_003998155.1 Mesorhizobium sp. M1E.F.Ca.ET.063.01.1.1 | reverse complement strand
GTGCTGCGCGGCCGGCAGTTCGGTCGGGCCGATGACGACCTTCGATCCGGTCGTTATCGCCTTGACCGCCAGGTCCTTGGCATTGGCCGGATCGCCGCGCGTGTCCTCGACGGTCAGCGTCAGCAGGTTGTTGCCGAGATCGGCCATGGCGAGCTTGGCGCCGTCGAGCATCTTCCTGCCGTCCTCGCCCGCGCCTCCCGCGGCGGACAGCGGCAGCAGCATGGTGATCTTGGCCGGCCCGGTGCCCAGCGACTGCGTGGCCTGCATCGCCTTTGGCGCCGCGGCGACGCTGCCGCCGGCGGGGGCGCCGGGCGCCGCAATCGCGGCCGGATCGAGCGCCTCACTCACGCTGCCTTTCGACTGGCAGCCGGACAAGGCGGCCGCCAGCGCAAACGCGATTGCCCATGCTTGTGGCGAGGGCGGGTGCCGTCTGTGGG
>NZ_RZSC01001631.1:0-437 GCF_003998155.1 Mesorhizobium sp. M1E.F.Ca.ET.063.01.1.1 | reverse complement strand
CGCCGATGCCGTGCGCGTGACGCTCGGGCCGCGCTCGAAATCTGTACTGATCGAAAAAAGATGGGGTGCCCCGATCGTTTGCAACGACGGGGTGACGATCGCCAAGGAATTCGACCTGAAGGACCCGGAAGAAAATCTCGGCGCCAGGATGCTGAGACAAGCAGCCGAGAAGACCGGCGATATGGTTGGCGACGGCACCAGCACATCGACCATCCTCGCTCACGCGATGTTTGCCGATGGCGTTCGCAATGTCGTCGCCGGCGCCAGCGCGATCGACATCAAGCGCGGCCTCGATCGCGCCACCAAGCGCGCGATCGAGACACTCAAGCAAATATCTCGACCGGTCTCGACCCGGCGCGAAAAGGAACAGGTGGCCACGATCTCGGCGCACAACGACCCGCTCATCGGCCAGTTGGTTGGCGAGGCGATTGAAAAGG
>NZ_RZSC01001630.1:0-439 GCF_003998155.1 Mesorhizobium sp. M1E.F.Ca.ET.063.01.1.1 | reverse complement strand
ACCCTGAACCGTCCAGTCCAAAAGGGGAGGACAGATAGGGGCACACACGGCCTCACATCTACCGACCGGCCACAGCCACCGCGCGCCACGGCCCCCGGAATGGAACAGGGCAGGCAGCGGGAGAACGCCGGACAGATCGGTAGGTGAGAAGCCGTGAGGAGAGGGTGTTGTCGTCCGAACAGGTGGGCCTTATCCGACCAAGTAACCTCTACCGGCCCCTCGGAGCATCCCTCAAGATGGCCTGAAGTTCATCGAAGAGTTCCTTCTCGCTCTTCCGAACGCGCTCTCCATCATCTGGCCTTTCCACTGGTTTGAAATGGTCCTCTATTTGTTCAATGCTATCGGCCATCCCCGGCTGTCTTCCGTCCCACTTCTGGTATTCGGAGGTCCCAACCACGAAGCTCCGTGCCGTCACTCGCTCCATCACCATGGCCTGGAC
>NZ_RZSC01000162.1:0-9891 GCF_003998155.1 Mesorhizobium sp. M1E.F.Ca.ET.063.01.1.1 | reverse complement strand
ATGCCGAAGCGCTGGCGGCCAGCGCTTCGGCATAGCGCTCGCCGCCGACGATCAGCTGGGCGCCGTAGCCGCGGATGCGCTCGAGCTTCGCCGGCGGCAATCATGGCGCGGCGGTTGGCTATGCCGCCATGATTGCCGCCGGAGGCGGCGACGACGCCTGCTTCCGGCACCTGCCGCTCGAGCAGATTGGTGAAGGCGCCGCGCGCCTTGAACGAGCCGGAATGCTGCAGGCATTCGAGCTTCAGGTCGACCGGAAAGGCCGGCCGGCCGAAATCCGCCATGTCGACGCGCATCACCGGCGTGTGGCGCACATAAGGGCGAATGCGCGGCTCCACGGCGGCAATGCGTTCGCGTGTGATCGTCCCTTTGTCCAATGGGCTTGTGTTCAGCATGCGCGGCTCCCTGGGGTTGACTTCAATTAGTAACTTAGCAAAATGGCTAAATGCAAGAGGTCGATATTTTCAAGGCGATCGCCAACGAGCGCCGGCTGCAAATCCTCGATTGGCTGAAGGACCCACGCGCGCATTTCCCGCGCCAGGCCGATGGCGATCTGGTGCAGGACGGTGTCTGCGCCCTGCTGATCGCCGAAAAGCTCGGCATCACACAGGCGACGCTCAGCGAGCATATGCGCGTCTTGACGCAGGCCGGCCTGCTCAGCGCCAAGCGCACCAGGCAGTGGATTTTCTATCGCCGCGACGAGGACAGGATCGCCGAAGCCAAGGCGCTCATTCTGCGAAAAATCTAGTGCGTTTCACCGTTTCACGGAAACGGCGAACCGCTTTATCTCTTTGTTTTCACGCAATTCCGGGCGGAAGGCTACGGCGAAGTCGCCGAGCCTAACCGTTACACACTTTTCCTGGATTGCTCTAGCGGCTCGCGGCTACGTCAGCCAATCCGGGATCGAATCGAGCCCGATCAGCTCCTCATAGGTCTGGCGCGGCCGCACGACGTGGAAACGGTCGCCGTCGACCAGCACTTCGGGCACCAGGAGCCGGGTGTTGTAGGTGCCGGCCTGCACCGCGCCATAGGCGCCGGCGGTAGCGACGGCGATGAGATCGCCGGCCTTCAACCTGGGCAGGTCGCGGTCGTGTCCGAGATAGTCGCCGGTCTCACAAACCTGGCCGACCACGTCGACCTTCATGCGCGGCGTTGCGGCCGGCGGCTGCACCACCGGCTTGATGTCGTGGAATGCGTCATAGAGCGTCGGCCTGATCAGGTCGTTCATGGCGGCGTCGACGACGAGGAAGTTCTTGGCGTCGCCTTCCTTCACGAAGATCACCTCGGAGACCAGGATGCCGGCATTGCCGACGATCAGTCGGCCAGGCTCGAACATCACCTTCAGGCCGAGCTTGGTGACGTGCTTGCGCACGATCTCGGCATAGGCATCGGGCAGCGGCGGCGGGCTGTTGTCGACGCGGTAAGGGATGCCGAGACCGCCGCCAAGATCGACATGCTCGATCCTATGCCCATCGGCGCGCAGCGTTCCGACCAGTTCCACCAGCAGCGCAAAGGCGTCGTCGAAGGGCTGCAACTCGGTGATCTGGCTGCCGATATGGGTGTCGATACCGGTCACCCTGATGCCGGGCAGCTCGGCCGCGCGGGCATAGACCTGGCGTGCCCGCTGCCAGGGAATGCCGAACTTGTTCTCCGCCTTGCCGGTCGAGATCTTCTTGTGGGTCTTGGCGTCGACATCGGGATTGATGCGCAGTGAAATCGGCGCCACCTTGCCGAGCGCGGTCGCGCGCTGAGAAAGCAATTCCAGCTCCGGCTCGGACTCGACGTTGAAGCAGAGGATGCCGGCGGCGAGCGCGAAGTCCATCTCGCGCGCGGTCTTGCCGACGCCCGAAAACAGGATCTTGTCGGCCGGGATGCCGGCGGCCAAGGCGCGGCGCAATTCGCCTTCCGACACCACGTCGGCGCCGGCGCCTTGCCTGGCCAGCGTCTTCAGCACGGCCTGGTTGGAGTTCGCCTTCATGGCGTAGCAGACGAGTGCGTCGAGGTCGCTGAAAGCCTCCTTGAAGACGCGAAAATGCCTGGTCAGCGTCGCGGTCGAATAGCAGTAGAAGGGCGTGCCGACCTGCCTGGCGATGTCGGGGATTGCGACGTCCTCGGCGTGAAGCACGCCGTCGCGGTAATCGAAATGGTTCACGTGCGGTGGTTCCGAAATTGGAGCACGATGAGATCGGACGATCTCATCGGCTCTAGAGCAAAGGATCGAGAATGAACTTCTTGTCCTTGACCGGTTTCTCCGGCTCCGGCGGCAGCGGCTGTTTCGCCTTCTCCGCATCCTTGCGCGCCTGCACGGCCGCCTCGTAAGGCGTGTCGAGGCCGGTCCTTCGGCCGCAGGCCGTGACGGCAACCATCGCCGCGAGCAGCGCGAGCGTCACCAAAATCCTGCTTCCGGTCATCGATCCATCCGTCCGAAACTGTTTGCGTGCTGCGCTTTTATCCGAGTTTTCGGCGTATTGCATCCCGGCATTACGCCTTGGCGAGCCGCTTTTTCCAATAGCGGATCTGCTTCTTCACCTCGGACGGCGCGGTGCCGCCGAAACTTGTGCGGCTCTTCACCGAATTCTGCACCGCAAGCACCGAGAAGATGCCGTCGGTGATGCCGGGATGGATCGACTGCAAGTCCTTCAGCGACAGCTTCTCCAGGCTGACCTTCTTGTCCTCGGCCAGCGCCACGGCGCGGCCAGTGACATGGTGGGCCTCGCGGAAGGGGAGGCCCAGATTGCGAACCAGCCAGTCGGCAAGGTCGGTGGCGGTGGCATGGCCGGCGCCGGCGGCTTTCTTCATGGCCGCTGCGTTCACGGTCATGTCGCGCACCATGCCGGTGGTCGCGGCCAGCATCAGGTCGAGCGTCTCGGCGGCGTCGAAGACCGATTCCTTGTCTTCCTGCATGTCCTTGCCGTAGGTCAGCGGCATGCCCTTCATGACGGTCAGCAGGCCGACGAGATGGCCGTTGATGCGGCCGGTCTTGCCGCGCACCAGTTCGGCGGCGTCGGGGTTCTTCTTCTGCGGCATGATCGAGGAGCCGGTGGAGAACGAATCCGAGAGCCGGATGAAGCCGAATTGCGGGGTCGACCAGATGATGATCTCCTCGGCGAGCCGCGACAGATGCGTGCCGCAGATCGCGGCGATCGAGAGGAACTCGAGCGCGAAGTCGCGGTCCGACACGCTGTCGAGGGAATTGCGCATCGGCTCGCGGAAGCCGAGAGCCTTGGCCGTCATGTGACGGTCGATGCCGAAGCTGGTGCCGGCAAGAGCGGCGGCGCCCAGCGGGCTTTCGTCCATCCGCTCGATGGCATCGCGGACGCGCGAGAGGTCGCGACCGAACATCTCGACATAGGCCATGCAATGGTGCCCGAAGGTCACCGGCTGCGCGGCCTGCATATGGGTGAAGCCGGGCATCACCGTCGCGGCGTGCTCCTCGGCGCGCTCCAGGAAAGCGGCGATCAGGCCCTTCAGCGCCTCAGCGACGCGCTGGCATTCTTCCTTGACCCACAGCCTGAGGTCGACGGCCACCTGGTCGTTGCGCGAGCGGGCGGTGTGCAGGCGCCCCGCAGCCGAGCCGATCAGGTCGGCAAGCCGCGCCTCGACATTCATGTGGATGTCTTCCAGCCGGGTCGAGAATTCGAACTTGCCGGCCTCGATCTCTTTCAGAACCGTGTTCAGCCCGTGAGCGATTTTTTCTTGATCGGCGGCCGAAATAATGCCCGTTTGCGCCAGCATCTCGCTATGGGCGATCGATCCGCGGATGTCCTGCGCATAGAGTTTGCGGTCGAAGGAGATCGACGCGTTGATCGCTTCCATGATCGCGGCCGGACCCGAGGCAAAACGTCCGCCCCACATCTGGTTGCTGGCCTTCTTGTCGCTCATCGCTATAACCCGTGCTCCGGAACAGTTTTTGAAAAATGGCAGACGGAAATAGATTCTTCCCGGCCCCGCGCCTCATCCTCGCCGCCCTGGCGGCGGGCGTCTTGGCCGGCGCGGTCGCGGTATATGTCAGCGAGAGCAGTTCTGGCAACAACGCCCCGTCTCAGTCCGCGGCAGCCGACGGCAAGGACGATGTCGCCTGCAAGGCCAAGGCCGAGCGGGCCAGGCAGGTCGCGGCGAAGGCCGTGGGCCAGGTCGCCGCGCTGCAGCCGGCCGATCCGCCGCAATCGATGAAGAGCCTTGCCTTCAACGGTCCCGACGGCAAGCCGATGACGATCGCCGATCATGCCGGCAAGACGGTGCTGCTCAATCTCTGGGCGACCTGGTGCGCGCCCTGCCGTGCCGAAATGCCGGCGCTCGATGCGCTGCAGAAGGAGAAGGGCAGCAACACCTTCGAGGTTGTCGCGGTCAATGTCGATACCGGCGACGACGCCAAGCCGAAGAAATTCCTCAAGGAGATCGGCGTCGAGACGCTCGGCTACTACCGGGATGCGACCATGGGCCTGTTCAATGAGGCCAAGACACGCGGACTGGCGCTGGGCTTGCCGGTGACGATGCTGATCGACGGCGAAGGCTGCCTGATCGCGCATATGAACGGCCCGGCCGAATGGTCGAGCGCCGACGCCAAGCGGCTGGTGGAAGCGGCGCTCGGGCCGTGAACGCCAAAGCGCGGATGCGATTTAGCGCGATGCTCACCCCAAACGGACGGTGACGATCAGTGCCTCATGGTCGGAACTCGGGCTGCCGTCGGGCAGCACCGCCGGCAGGGTGGCCGGAGCGCTTGCCGCAAGGCCGCGCGTGAAGAACCAGTCGATGCGGCCGATCGGCGTCGGGTCTCCCGCCGCTCGCCGCTGGGTCGGCCGGTCGAGCGTGTTGGCGTCGCGCCAGCCATAGCCGCGCTCGGCAAACACCTGGAACAACGGTTCGTGGCGTTCGACCTTGATCAGCCGGTCGGGTTCGGCCGCGATCCTGGCGCGCCATGCGACCGGGTCGTCGTGACGCTCTTCATGGCTGGCGGTCAGCGTGTTGAAGTCGCCGCCGATCAGCACAGGCGCTTCCGCGTCGTATCTGTCGATGGCATCGAGGAGATGGCGTATCTGGTCGGCCCGGCCGGCGGGATCGGTGCGGTTTTCGAGATGCACGGAAACGATTGTCACCCGGCGCTCGCCGACCAGCACCTGGCCGCCGATCGCCATCCGCCCGCCGATGCGCGGCTGGCCGCGCTCCGGCCGGAACCAGCCGCCGGCGGCATCCAGCCGAATGAGGAACGGCCGCAGCAGCGGCACTGCGCTGGTCACGGCATTGCCGTGGAAGCCTTCGGTATTCTCGGCTTTGCCGGCTGCCGTCCGCTCCGTTTCATTGCCGGCGCCCAGCTCGACGAACTCGACGCCATAGGCGAAGGCATGGCCGAGCCGGTCGGCAAGCCGGCTCAGCGGATGACCGTTGCCGGTGCGTGCCATGCCCTTGTCGACCTCCGACAGCAGGACGACGTCCGGCGCCTGGCCGGCGATCATTACGGCAATCGCTTCGACATGGCGAAGCCGCTCGACGTTCCAGGCCATCACGGTCAGGCTCTCGCCGGCGCTGCCCCGGGATGTCCTGCCGCCGATCTCGATCTCGCCGAGCGCCGGAATGGCGGCCGCGTGGCGCAGGTGGGTGGCGCTGTCGCGCGGACCTTCCCGCATCGCCTGGCGTTCGGCGATCGGGACATGGGTCAATTGCGCGACAAGCATGTCATTCGTCCAATTCAGCTGGCGTCCAAATTTAGCCGGTTAATCACGGGCGGCCTTTACGCCACTTTTTGGCGCTCTAGCTTCCTAGACCGCCGATATGACGTTTTCATGCCGGCACCACCGCCGAAGGGGAGGAGAGACCGGCTGTCCACAGGGCCCAACCTACCAGTCCGGGGGCCACAACAGAACTGTCACATACCTTCTCTAAGAGAGCGGCAGGGACTTGCGCCAAACCTTGTCAAACTGCCACTCAAGAGGGAAAAACCATGACGATCATCAAGCGGGGCCTCGCTGCCCTTGCCGCAGGCGCGCTCAGCGCCGCGTTCGCGGCGCCTGCCTTTGCAGAGCCGGTCAAATTCGACTTCTGGTTCGGCCTGTCGGGCGATCTCGCCCGCGTCGTCGACACGCTGTGCAAGAACTTCAACGCCTCGCAGTCCGACTATGAAGTGGTCTGCACCAGCCAGGGCAACTACGACGCCACGCTGCAGAACACCATCGCCGCCTTCCGCGCCGGCAAGCAGCCCACTGTCGTCCAGGTCTATGACGTCGGCACCGCCACCATGATGCTGTCGGGCGCCTACAAGCCGGCCGACAAGCTGATGGAAGAGAACGGCTACAAGATCGACTACAGCGACTATTTCCCCGGCATCGCCCGCTACTACGCGACCTCGAAGGGCGAGATGCTGTCCTTCCCGTTCAACTCGTCGACGGCGCTGATGTACTGGAACAAGGACGCCTTCGCCAAGATCGGCAAGACCGAGGCGCCGAAGACCTGGGAAGATGTCGGCGCCGACCTCAAGGCACTGAAGGACGCCGGCTACGATTGCCCGATGGCGATCAACATCTCCGGCAACGAAAGCTGGCAGTTGATGGAGCAGTTCTCGGCCATCCACAACCAGCCGATCGCCAGCAAGAACAACGGCTATGACGGCCTCGACGCCCGCCTGGAAATGAACAAGACCAAGTTCGTCCAGTACGTCACCGACTTGAAGAAGTGGTACGACGACGGCCTGATCAAGATCAAGTCGAAGGACCTCGGCCAGGATATGGTGCAGGCCTTCGCCACCGGCACCTGCCAGGTCATCATGACCTCGGTCGGCGACCACGGCACGGTCGGCAAGACCCAGAAGGAAGGCATGAACTGGGATGTCGCCGAGCTGCCGGTCTATGCCGGCACCGAGCGCAAGAACTCGCTGGTCGGCGGCGCTTCGCTGTGGGTGCTCTCCGGCAAGTCGGACGCCGAATACAAGGGCGCGGCCGCCTTCCTCAACTTCATCCACGACCCCAAGACCGCTTTGTTCTGGTCGACCAACACCGGCTATATCCCGGTGACCAAGTCGGGCTTCGAATACATGAAGGCAAGCGGCTTCTACGACAAGGCGCCTTACAAGGGCCGTGAAGTGGCAATCGCCAGCCTGACCGCCTCGGAGCCGACCGAAATCACCCGCGGTATCCGCCTCGGCAACTTCACCCAGATCCGCGCCGAGTTCGGCACGCAGATGCAGGCGATCTTCGCCAACAAGGAAAGCGTGCAGGACGGCATCGACGCGCTGGTCAAGAACGGCGACGCCATCCTCGACCGCTTCCAGCAGACCTATCCCAACAAGACGCTGCCCTGATTTCCTACGCAGCCATGGCCGTCCGCCGAGAATCGACGGGCGGCCGTTTCACATCTAGTTTGTTCGCGGAAGGCGGGCTGGCGGTTTAACGGCGTCGGCGGATCGATGGAAAAACGCGTCACTTTCGGCAGATGGACGATCGGCATCCTGTTCGCGGTGCCGCAGCTCCTGCTGATCTTCACCTTCTTCTATTGGCCGGCCGGCCAGGCGGTCTACTGGTCGCTGACGCTGCAGCAGCCCTGGGGCGGCGGCAACATCTGGGTCGGGCTCGACAATTTCCGCTCGATCCTCGCCAACGCCGACTACTGGAACTCGATCACCGCCAGCCTTGTCTTCGCCGGCATCAGCACCGGTCTTGCGATGGTCATCGCGCTGGTGCTCGCCACGCTGACCGACCGCCAGCTTGCCGGCTCACGTCTTTACCGTGTCGTGCTGATCTGGCCCTACGGCATCGCAGCACCGGCGCTGGCGCTGGCGTTCCGCTTCATCCTGGCGCCGGAAGCCGGCTTCATGGCCGCCGTCAACAAGTTCTGGCCGGGCTTTTGGGATCCCGGCCTCAACGGCGCCGACGCCATGGCCTCCGTCATCATCGCCTTCTCGTGGAAATATGTCGGCTACAACTTCATCTTCTTCCTCGCCGCGCTGCAGGCGATCCCGCGCTCGCTGATCGAGGCGGCGGCGATGGACGGCTCGGGCGTCGTCCGCCGCTTCTGGGACATCCAGTTCCCGCTGATCACGCCGACGATCTTCTTCCTCCTGGTCATCAACATCACCGAAAGCTTTCAGGATTCCTTCGGCATCGTCGACATCATGACCGCCGGCGGCCCGGCGAACGCCACCAACCTGATGGTCTACAAGATCTATTCCGACGGCTTCAGAGGCCTCGACTACTCAGGCGCGGCCGCGCAGAGCATCATCCTGATGCTGCTCATCATCGTGCTGACCATCGTCCAGTTCCGCTTCATCGAGCGGCGCGTGCATTATCGCTGAGGCGGCCATGGTCGAGCGTACCCCTATCCTCAACTTCTTCACGCATCTGATTTTGTTCGTCGGCTTCGTTTTCTGCGTGGCGCCGTTCGTCATCGTGGCGATCGCCGCCTCGCACAATCTGAAGGACGTCAACGACGTGCCGATGTCGCTGCTGCCGGGCAGCGACTTCTGGGTCAACATCAAGACGGCCTGGACGACGGCCGGCCTCGGCCCGAAGCTCTTCAACAGCTTCATCATGGCGGCGGGCGTCGCCGCCGGCAAAGTGATCATCTCGGCGCTGACCGCCTTCTCGATCGTCTATTTCCGCTATCCCGGGCGGACGCTGATCTTCTGGCTGATCTTCGTCACGCTGATGCTGCCGCTCGAGGTGCGCATCGTGCCGACCTACGCGGTGGTCGCCAACGTGCTGTCGCCCTATCAGGCGATCATGGACGTCACCGGGCTCTCCTGGCTGATCGAGAAGGTGTCCGGCGTTCAGGTCTCGCTCAGCCTCGGATTGCTCAATTCCTACACGGGCCTGATCATGCCGTTGATCGCCACCGCTACCGGCACCTTCCTCTACCGCCAGTTCTTCCTGACGGTGCCCGACGAACTGACGGAGGCCGCGCGCATGGACGGCGCCGGCGCGCTGCGCTTCTTCATCGATATCCTCTTGCCGCTGTCGCGCAACAACATGGCGGCGCTCGGCACCATCATGTTCCTGTGGGCCTGGAACCAGTATCTGTGGCCGCTACTCATCACCACGGATCAGTCGCACGCGACGGCGGTGACGGAACTCAAGCAGCTCATCCCCAATGTCGGCGGTGCGCCGGAATGGCATATCGCCATGGCCGGCACGCTGATCGTCATGCTGCCGCCGCTGATCGTCGTGGTGCTGATGCAGCGTTGGTTCGTGCGCGGCCTGATCGCCACGGAAAAATAAGGAGACGGACAATGGCCTCCATCACCATCCGCGATGTCCGGAAAAGCTACGCCAAGATGCAGGTCGTGCACGGCGTCGATCTCGACATCAAATCCGGCGAATTCGTCGTCATCCTCGGGCCGTCGGGCTGCGGCAAGTCCACGCTGCTGCGCATGATCGCGGGGCTGGAGGAGATTTCCGACGGCACGATCGCCATCGACGGCACGGTCGTCAACAAGCTCGAGCCGCGCGAGCGCGGCTGCGCCATGGTGTTCCAGAACTACGCGCTCTATCCGCATATGAGCGTGGCCCAGAATATCGGCTATTCGCTGAAGGTGGCCGGTGTTCCGGCGGCGGAACGAACCCGGCGCATCCAGGCCGTCGCCCGCATCCTGGAGCTCGAGCATCTGCTCGACCGCAAGCCGACGGCGCTTTCCGGCGGCCAGCGCCAGCGCGTCGCCATGGGCCGCGCCATGATCCGCGAGCCGAAGGTCTTCCTCTTCGACGAACCGCTCTCCAACCTCGACGCCAAGCTGCGCGTGCAGATGCGTTCGGAAATCCGCAAGCTGCATCGGCGCCTCAACGCCACGTCCGTTTTCGTCACCCATGACCAGGTCGAGGCGATGACGCTTGCCGACCGGCTGGTGGTGATGAATGGCGGCCGCGTCGAGCATGTTCATGGCCGGCGCGCCGACGAAGGTCGCCACGAAGC
>NZ_RZSC01001629.1:0-439 GCF_003998155.1 Mesorhizobium sp. M1E.F.Ca.ET.063.01.1.1 | reverse complement strand
GGAGATTATATTGGCGATCTGTATGCCATAAGGCGCATACTTTGCGAGCAGCGGATCGTACTGCATCCGTTCGTCGATACAGCCCGACAGGAATCGAGCAAAGCAAGTGCAGATCAAAGACGTCCTCCTTGCGCCTGGCAATGGTGCATTTTTCTATGACGACCAAGATGCGATCAGGGCCGGCGTCCCGCACGACGGTTTCATCTATGTGGGCCAACCTGTCACGATCGGCTTCAAAGCCATTCGTGTTCCAGCGTCTTCGCTTAGTGTCGGATTGGTCCTTACCGACGACACTGTTGTCTGGGGCGACATGATGAGCGTCCAGTACTCTGGTGCTGGCGGACGCGATCCGTTGTTCGATGTCGATCAAGTCTCGGATCTGACGTCTCAGATATCGACACGGCTTCTTGATGTTAATGCATTTCGCTATCTTGATGCC
>NZ_RZSC01001628.1:0-439 GCF_003998155.1 Mesorhizobium sp. M1E.F.Ca.ET.063.01.1.1 | reverse complement strand
AGCAGTATCGCACCGGCGACCCGGCTTGCCACCCTGCCCTGGGTCTGTTTTTCGATCAGGGTGAACAGGCCGATCAACGCCATCCAGAAGATGTTCATTGCGCCGACGGCGAACATCACCAGCATCAGCGCCCAGCAGCAGCCGAGGCACCACAGGCCCTGTTCCAGGCCGAGCCGGAAGATGCGTTGGGGTTTCGCGCTCCAGTTTGAGAACAGGATCGAGAACGGGTTCCGGCATTTCGTGAGGCAGGCTTCCTTCCAGCCGCTGAACTGGTAGAGGCCTGCGACCAGCAAGGCCAGCGCTCCGGCAATGCCCACGACCGGATCCAGCAATTGCCCCGCCGGAGCAAAAGCATGGACGCCGAGGGTCAGCCCCGCGAACAGCGCCGAAGCGATGAGCCATGTGCAAAGATAGCCGGCGACCAGAACCAGCGGGTGGA
>NZ_RZSC01001627.1:0-439 GCF_003998155.1 Mesorhizobium sp. M1E.F.Ca.ET.063.01.1.1 | reverse complement strand
GTGTTGCGACCGAGCCGCGATCGGCCTCGCGCGAGCGCGTCACGACATCGATCAGATAGGTGGCGTCGCGCACCTGCGTGATCGTCGCGCCGCCGACGGTGCTGTTCAGCGCGCTGGCGATGTCGGACGAGGTGATGCCGAGCTGGCGCGCCTTGTCCTGCAGCACGCCGACTCTCAGCACCCGCTGCGGCTCGTTCCAGTCGAAGGTGGGTGCTCCAAGCTTCGAGTTGGCCGAAATCAAGCCTGCGAATTGCTGCGCCAGTTCGCGCACGGTCTGGATGTCGGGACCGCCGACGCGGTACTGCACGGGGCGTCCGACCGGCGGCCCGAGCTCGAGCGGCTTGACGAAGGCATCGGTGCCGACGAACTCCTCGCGCAGCAGCTTTTCCAGCGCCGGCTTCACCCGGTTGCGCGCCTCTATGCTCTTGGTGACGATGAC
>NZ_RZSC01001626.1:0-440 GCF_003998155.1 Mesorhizobium sp. M1E.F.Ca.ET.063.01.1.1 | reverse complement strand
CGTTGGAGCAGGCCTCGCACCATGTGCTCGCCGACTCGATTATCCGCGCGGCCCGCGGCAGACAGCTGATGCTTTCACATCCGCATGGCGTCCATGAATATCGCGGAGCGGGGTTGAAAGGGCAGGTTGGCAATGTATCGGTCCTTGCAGGATCGCGAATGCTGGTGCTCGCCGGCAGGCCGCTGCCCCGCTGGACGCTATGCGGTGAGGAGCAATACCGGAACGAGCCCGTGCTCAGGGTCTTCGTGGCGTTCGACGGGCGCCTTGCCGGCGTATTCACCTTCGGAGATGCCCTGCGTGCGGATGCTCGCGATGCGCTCGGCACCCTCCGCTCCGCCGGCATCGA
The DNA here is from genome assembly GCF_003998155.1 of Mesorhizobium sp. M1E.F.Ca.ET.063.01.1.1. Taxonomy (NCBI): domain Bacteria; kingdom Pseudomonadati; phylum Pseudomonadota; class Alphaproteobacteria; order Hyphomicrobiales; family Phyllobacteriaceae; genus Mesorhizobium; species Mesorhizobium sp. M1E.F.Ca.ET.063.01.1.1. Next base: position 94 of record NZ_RZSC01001626.1, on the reverse strand, counting down.
GCGTATGGTCATGCTCACCGGCGATGACGGCGCCGCGGCAGAGCGAGTGTCGGCATTGCTTGGCCTCGATGCCGTCATCGCCGGTGAGCATGAC
>NZ_RZSC01001625.1:0-442 GCF_003998155.1 Mesorhizobium sp. M1E.F.Ca.ET.063.01.1.1 | reverse complement strand
GCGATCATCTCGGCCACGCAGTCGGCGGCACTGGCGCTGGTCAAGCACGGCATCAACGTCAACGCGATCGCGCCCGGTGTCGTCGACGGCGAGCATTGGGACGTCGTCGACGCCCACTTCGCCCGCTGGGAGGGCCTGAAGCCGGGCGAGAAGAAAGCGGCAGTGGCGAAGTCCGTGCCGATCGGGCGCTTCGCGCGGCCGGAGGACATTGCCGGGCTCGCCGTCTTCCTCGCCTCGTCCGACAGTGATTACATCCTCGCCCAGACCTACAATGTGGACGGCGGCAACTGGATGAGCTGAGGCGTTGCCATCTGGGAGAATGACATGAAAGCCATCCGATTTGCCGCCGCAGGCGTCGCCGGCATGGCGGAGCTGGACATGCCGGAGATCGCGCCGGGACATGCTCTGGTCAGGGTCCGCGCCGCCGGGCTTTGCCACACCG
>NZ_RZSC01001624.1:0-442 GCF_003998155.1 Mesorhizobium sp. M1E.F.Ca.ET.063.01.1.1 | reverse complement strand
AAATATGTTGCTTGTCGCGCCCATGAAAAAGCTCTGCCTCTTGGTTCTGGCGTGCCTGACGCTGGCTTGGCCGGCCAAGGCGATGGACAATGCGTTGCGCGCCGGTCTCCTGAAACTTGATCCACAGACCCGGCTCGAACAGCGATGCGATGCCGAAGTGCTCGACCGGATCACCCATGACGATAAAAGCTTCAAGGCCGACCGGGTGGTCGCCTACGCCTTTGCCACGCCGGAGATGAGCGCCGACGCCATCAGAAGTCCGGGCGCGGCCTTTCGCAGCAAGGGGCAGTGGTACCGGCTGAAGTTCAAGTGCCAGACCGCGCCCGACCATATGCAGGTTCTGCAGTTGCGTTACCGGATCGGCGACGAGATCCCGGAAACCGATTGGGCGAAGTACAACCTCTACGACTGAGGCAGCGGTGCACTTGCACCAGCCTCTCGG
>NZ_RZSC01001623.1:0-443 GCF_003998155.1 Mesorhizobium sp. M1E.F.Ca.ET.063.01.1.1 | reverse complement strand
GGCGCCCGCGCGCCGCCCTTTTTGCCGTCAGTCCTCGAGGATGCTGACGTAAACGCTGTTCGAATAGACATCGACCTGGATCAGCGGCTCGCCATTGATGATGGCGCGCCGCGTCGCGCCGCTCATAGCGCCGCCACGCTTCAGCATCCGCTCAAGATCGGCGCGGTCCTCGTTGCTGCGGAACCAGGCGTCGCCCTCGTCGTCGCGGTCGCGCCGATGGAACTTGTGCCAGTTGGCGCGGTCCTGCCTCACCATCTGCGCGGCGCTGTCCAGCGGATAGCCGTCGCTGGCTTGGTGATCCCGCTCGGAAATGCGCGCGACATAGGAGCCGAGCATGTAGTCGGCCCGCGCCGTGCTCGTGCCCAGCACTGTCGCCAGCAGCAATGCGGCGACGGCAAATCGTCTCGTCTCGTTCATGATGAACCCCCTTTGAAACCCAAATC
>NZ_RZSC01001622.1:0-443 GCF_003998155.1 Mesorhizobium sp. M1E.F.Ca.ET.063.01.1.1 | reverse complement strand
GTACCAGACTGTTCGCCGATGTCCGCGGGACGAAAATCCCGGTCGACGTCACGTCCCTGCCCTTCACGCCACACCGCTACCGCAAAGGATGATTTCCCGATGGCAAACACCTATTTTACTGAAGACCATGAATGGTTGCGCGTCGAAGGCGGGGTCGCCACCGTCGGCATCACCGACTACGCGCAGGAGCAGCTCGGCGATCTCGTCTTCGTCGAACTGCCGGAAATCGGCCGCAAGCTCGCCAAGGGCGACACCGCCGTCGTCGTCGAATCCGTCAAGGCGGCTTCCGATGTCTACGCGCCGGTGGACGGCGAGATCATCGAAGCCAACACGTCGCTGTCGTCCGACCCTTCGCTGGTCAATTCGGCGGCGACCGGCGACGGCTGGCTCTGGAAGATGAAGCTTTCCAACGAAAGCCAGCTCGCCAGCCTCATGGATGAGGC
>NZ_RZSC01001621.1:0-444 GCF_003998155.1 Mesorhizobium sp. M1E.F.Ca.ET.063.01.1.1 | reverse complement strand
GGCCTGGGATGAGCTTGCCGGCGTCATCCGTAGCACGGCCGAGGCACACAACGAGTTGATGCGCGGTATGATGCAGGAATTTCATGACGGTGACTTCCTGAAGAAGCCGTTGCCCGAGCGGCTCGCCTACCAGCAAACCCATCTCGAAGCACGCCTCGAACAGGTGAAATCGATCAGGGCGGCGGTTGAGAAACTGTACGCGACGCTGAGCGACCAGCAGAAGAAGGCAGCCGACGAGATCGTCCTGCCGATGATGGGCATGGGGCTGTCGGGCGGCTTCGGGCATGGAATGATGTTCAGATAGTCTCCATTCGCTGAAGGAGACATGGCCATAGAGAGCGGAGTGGGATATCCATCGTGCGAGCCGCCGATGCGGGCAATCTGCGCAGGAATCTGGCGCAACCTCGTCGTGTTTCGACTTCTGGGCTTTCTGGCGGCACTGGC
>NZ_RZSC01001620.1:0-444 GCF_003998155.1 Mesorhizobium sp. M1E.F.Ca.ET.063.01.1.1 | reverse complement strand
CGCGAATCCTTCGTCAACGCTACGGCGCCATTGCTGATGCATGCCAGTTTTCCGAAATCCGGGCAGCTTGCCGGGCTCGACGACAAGGCGTTGCGCAATGCCGACATGGCAAGACTCGACCGGCTCGCGAAAAAAGCGGGAGCAGTCCAGGCGCTCGCCGGGAGCATCGTATGGAGCGACAAGGAACTCGGCTGGATCGCCGACTGGCGGCTGTCAGATCGCGGCAAGACGTATCGATGGCAGGTGCGCGGCGTCAGCTTCGACGAGGCGTTTCGCGCGGCGATAAAGGGCGCGGCGCAGATTTTGTCGGGGAATGGGCAGCCGTGATGCACAGTTTCCTCGCCCCCACGAAAGTGGGGGAGAGGTGGCTCGGCGAAGCCGAGATGGAGAGGGGGAGCGCCCTACGAAGGCCCCTCTCCGGCCGCTTCGCGGCCACCTCTCCCC
>NZ_RZSC01000161.1:0-9909 GCF_003998155.1 Mesorhizobium sp. M1E.F.Ca.ET.063.01.1.1 | reverse complement strand
AGCATCGATCCATCGGGCGATCTTTGCCGCTGCGGCAATCGAGGCTGCCTGGAACTCTACGCCAGCTTCAACCGGCCATTGGAGCAGATCGCGCGCGTGACGGGCCGGCGCGTCACGATGGACGACGTGATCCGCATGGCCGAGCAGGGGGATGTCGGAGCATTGCGCATGATCGAGGATACCGCCGAAATGGCGGGCCGCGGCCTGGGCATGATCGGATCCGTTCTGAACCCGCCCCTCATCATCATCGGAGGACGCATGGCGCTCGCCGGCGACATCCTGCTTACGCCGCTCATTGCAGCCTATGAACGGCACACCCTAATCAAGGCGCGGGACGTCGCCCCCGACAGGCGCACGCGAATAATCATCGGCAAGCACACCGAAAACGATGTGCTGCTTGGAGCCGTCGGCCTCGTCCTGAGCCATTACGGGCGACTTCAATAGCCATGGGGACCGGCAAGGACTGCGCCAGGGGAAGGATAGCACGAAGCATCGCGAGTTAAGCCTTACGCCGCGACAGCGCCCCCTTTAGAGCAATTCCAGGAAAAGTGTGTAACGGTCGGGCTCGGCGGCTTCGCCGTAGCCTTCCCTCCGGAATTGCGTAAAACAAATATTAGAGCAGTTCAGCGTTTCCGTGAAACGATGAACTGCTCTAGGGAAGCGCGCTTACTGCGCCGTCCAGCCGCCATCCATCGGCAAGGTCGTGCCGGTCATCTGCTTGGCGGCGTCCGAGCACAGGAAGAGCGTCAGCGCGGCGAGTTCCTCGACGGTGACGAATTCCTTGGTCGGCTGCGCGGCTAAAAGCACGTCGTGCTTGACCTGCTCCTCGGTCATGCCGCGCGCCTTCATCGTGTCGGGGATCTGCTTCTCGACCAGCGGCGTCCAGACATAGCCGGGGGCGATCGCGTTGACGGTGATGCCGTCCTGAGCGACTTCCAGCGCCACCGTCTTGGTCAGGCCGGCAATGCCGTGCTTGGCCGAAACATAGGCCGACTTGAACGGCGAGGCGACCAGCGCGTGCGCCGAGGCCGTGTTGATGATGCGGCCCCATTTGCGGCTCTTCATGCCGGGCAGCGCCGCCTTGATGGCATAGAAGGCGGCGAGCAGGTTGATGCGGATGATCGCCTCCCACTTGTCGTCGGGAAACTCGTCGATCGGCGCGACATGCTGGATGCCGGCATTGTTGACCAGGATGTCGAGGCTGCCGAACGCCTCTTCGGCCTCGTGGATCATGGCGGTGACCGCGGCGCCGTCCATCATGTTGGCGCCCGAATAGCGGCACTTGACGCCGAAATCCTTCTCGATGCCGGCCCGCTCCTGCTCGATGGCCGCGGCGTCGCCCAGGCCGTTGATGGTGACATTGGCGCCCTCGGCGGCAAAGGCGCGGGCGATTGCAAGCCCGATGCCGCTGGTCGAGCCGGTGACCAGCGCATTCTTCGAAGACAGGGAACCCATGAAAAATCTCGCTAGAGGTGGAGTGGACTTAGGGCACATAGTTTGTGCGCCGCAGCATGACAATGCCATGGCCATATGTCGTTGCGATTACAATGTTGTGATGCCGCCCGATAGCCATGAAGCTGGCGCCCGAGCACCATGACATGGCACTGTCATGGTGCCGTGCAACATACTCCCCCTGCGCGTCTCGCGTGTGTCATTCCTGAACCGACGGGTGAATAGCTTGGAAATCGACGATGTCGTTAAGCGCGCCTATGAGATGCCGCTCACCAATCCTTCGTTTCCGCCCGGTCCCTACCGTTTCTTCGACCGCGAATACATCATCATCACCTACCGCACGACACGCGAGGCGCTGGAAGCCGTCGTGCCGAAGCCGCTCGAGATCGATGAGCCGCTGGTCAAGTACGAGTTCATCCGCATGCCGGATTCGACCGGCTTCGGCGACTATACCGAGACCGGCCAGGTCATCCCCGTGCGCTATGGCGGGCAGCATGGCGGCTATGTCCACTCCATGTATCTCGACGACGACGCACCAATCGCCGGCGGCCGCGAGCTGTGGGGCTTCCCGAAAAAGCTCGCCAGCCCCAAGATCGTGCATGAGGGCGAAGTGGTGGTCGGCACGCTGCACTACGGCAGCGTGCTCTGCGCCACCGGCACCATGGGCTACAAGCACCGCGAGGCCGACCACGATTCCGTGCTCGCCTCGCTGGCGGCGCCCAACTTCCTGATCAAGATCATCCCGCATGTCGACGGAAGCCCGCGCATTTGCGAGCTGGTGCGCTACTACCTGACCGATGTGACGCTGAAGGAAGCCTGGACCGCGCCGGCCGCGCTCGACCTTCGGCCCCATGTCATGGCCGACGTGGCGAAGCTGCCGGTGCTCGAGGTCGTCTCGGCCGTTCATTTCACCGCTGATCTGACGCTCGGGCTCGGCGAAGTCGTCCACGACTATCTCGCCGACCGCAACCCGTCCGCCGCCAGCGCAATCCAGCCGGAGAAGGCTCGTGCTTGAACGGACCCGAAACAAGGCGGTCGCCGCCACCATCGAGGAAATAACGGCGCAGTATGACCGCATCGCCCTGGTCTTCCAGGGGGCGGCGCGCTCGGCGCCTATCAGGCCGGCGTCTATCAGGCGCTTTCCGATGCCGGCTGCGAGCCGACCTGGCTCTCCGGCGTTTCGATCGGCGCCATCAACGCCTCGATCATCGCCGGCAACGAGCCGAGCCGGCGCCTGCAGCGCCTGGAGCAGTTCTGGCAGACGATCTCCGGCCGCAAGATCTGGGCCTACACGCCCGAAGGCGACATCTATCGCGACATCCGCAACCGCACCTCGTCGTGGATGACGATGATGATGGGCCAGCCCGGCTTCTTCAAGCCGCGCAATCCCAATCCATGGTTCGAGCTGTCGGGTGCCGAGGGCGCCACCAGCTTCTACGACACCGCCGAGCTGAAGGACACGCTGGAGAGCCTGATCGACTTCGATGTGCTCAACGACGGCAGGAAGCGCTTGAGCGTCGGCGCGGTCAACGTCAGGACCGGCAACTTCGTCTATTTCGACACCGAGAAGGTCCGCATCGGGCCGGAGCACATCATGGCGAGCGGCGCGCTGCCGCCGGCCTTCCCCTCGGTCCGCATCGAGGGCGAGTATTATTGGGACGGCGGCATCGTCTCCAATACGCCGCTGCAATACCTGCTCGACCAGGAAGAGGATCGCTCCTCGCTGGTGTTCCAGGTCGATCTGTTCAGCGCCCGCGGCGCCCTGCCGCGCAGCATGGCCGACGTGCTGTCGCGCCACAAGGACATCATGTATTCGAGCCGCACGCGCCAGAACACCGACAATTTCCAGCGCATCCACGCGCTAAAGATGAAGCTGCTCGATGCGCTGAAGCGCGTTCCGCCAGATGAGCTCAGGGACGGCGAGAGGGAACTGATCGCCGACTATTCCGATGCCGGCGTGGTCAACATCGTTCACCTGATCTACCAGCACAAAGGCTATGAGGGCCACGCCAAGGACTACGAGTTCTCGGGCACCTCGATGCGCGAGCACTGGGAAATGGGCCTCGAGGACACCGAGCGCACGCTGCGCCACAAGCAGTGGCTGTTGCTGCCGACCAATGTCGAAGGCGTGGCTATCCACGACCTTCACCGCGAAGACCCGACGTAAGGTCCGGTAGGAAGACTCGACGGGTTGCTCCGCTAACAAGCACCCTCGTCGAGTTCCGTCACACCCCCCTCTGTCCTGCCGGACATCTCCCCCGCAAGGGGGGAGATCGGATGTTGCGCGGCTTTCGCCAATTGTCGGGGTCGAAAGAAGCGCGCGGCGCCCAAGCTGCCAATCTCCCCCTTGCGGGGGAGATGTCCGGCAGGACAGAGGGGGGTGCTGTCCCGCCAACGTTTCGAGGGTAGCTATCAAGCAAAAAAGAAAGGCAGCGCCTGGCCGGCGCTGCCTTTTCTTTTGAGTTCTTGCGGCTATCTCAGAACACCTGGCGGAAGACCACGAAGAGCACGAAGGCCAGCGCGATCGAGCGGGCAGTGTCAGCACCTAGGCGAGCAAAAGGTTGCGCACGGTCGCCCACTGCAGACCGGAGCCGTTCGCCGCCATCGTGCCAGCAACGCCCGACGACAGCACGTGGGTGGTCGACACTGGCAGGCCGAGACGGTCGGCCATGCCGATCGTAACCATCGCGACCAGCTCGGCGGCGGCGCCCTGGCCATAGGTCAGGTGGCTCTTGCCGATCTTCTCGCCGACGGTGACGACGATGCGCTTCCAACCGACCATGGTGCCGAGGCCGAGCGCCAGCGCCACGGCGATCTTGACCCAGAGCGGGATGAACTTCGTCGCGTTGTCGACCGCCTTATGGTAGTTCGTCACCGCCTGCAGGTCAGCGTCCTGCATCGGCAACAGCTTCTTCTTGTCGATCAGCTTCAGCGCTTCGCCGATCAGATAGATGTCGTTGCGGGCGTTGCTGACCAGGTCGGTCGGGACCTTGTCGACGGTCGCGTAGGGCTGCAGCCCGGCGGTCGTATTGTGGATGTAGGTCTGCAGCGCGGGCGTCGTCTGATCGCTCCAGGTCTTGGAGCGGACAGCCTCTTGAACCGCGGCCTTGGGGTCCGCGACAGTGACGCCCGGCTTGACGTATTTGCCCAGCGACTGCTCGACGGCGGCGGAAGCCGACTTGTAGGCCTCGAGGTAGTTGATGTCGGGGGTACGGTTAAGCGCATAGGCGGTCGGCACCACGCCGATCAGGATCAGCATAATCAGGCCCATGCCCTTCTGGCCGTCATTGGAGCCATGCGCGAAACTGACGCCGGTGCAGGTGAAGATGAGCAGCGCGCGGATCCACCACGGCGGCGGGGTTTTGCCTTTCGGCGCCTCATAGAGCGCCGGATTGCGCACAAGGATCTTCATCACATAGAGCAGAACGGCCGCCGCGAAAAAACCGACGAGAGGCGAGACCAGCAGGGACATGCCGACATTGGTCGCCTGTCCCCATTCGACGCCGCTGGTGGCGCTTCCGGCCGGCGCCATGAACTGGTTGGCGAGGCCGACGCCGATGATCGAGCCGACCATCGTGTGCGAGCTCGACGCCGGCAGGCCGAGGAACCAGGTGCCCAGATTCTACAGGATCGCCGCGACCAGCAAGGCGAACACCATGGCGAAGCCGGAGGACGAGCCGACCTGCAGGATGAGCTCGACCGGCAGCAGCGACAGGATGCCGAAGGCGACCGCGCCGCTCGAGGTCAAGACGCCGAGGAAATTGAAGACACCCGACCACATGACGGCGAATTCCGCCGGGAGCGATCGGGTGTAGATGACCGTCGCCACCGCATTGGCGGTATCGTGGAAGCCGTTGACGAATTCGAAGCCGAGCGCGATCAGCAGGGCGATGCCGAGCAGGATCCAGGGCACTGTCTTGGCGACTGCCAAGTCCTGGCTCAGTGCATAGCCGACATAGATGATGCCGGCCAGAACCAGCACGCCGAAGGCAGGCAGGAACCACTTCGCGCCGCTCGATTGTTCCAACGGGTGATCCGGTCTCGGAATCCCCGCCTCACTGGAAACCACGTCCACCATCGTCCCACTCCTTTTGCATTGCAGCAAAGAACCGGGAGAACGCTATGTCTCCAGGATGAAGCTGGTGTGACGCCCTGCAACCTATGCGGCTATCTTGAGCAGCGAGGAAACCAGGAGCTTGTGCTCCTCCGGCGAGAGCACGTCGGAATCGAAAAGGTTCATGCTGCGCAGTCCCTCGATGGCGAGGAAGCAGACCAGCAGCGAGCCGAGGTCGTCGGTCTCGTCTTTCAGCCGTTCGAAGAGCTGCCGCTTGAACGCCTTTATCGGCGTCAGGAAATCCGGATCCTCCGCGATCGCGGAGAACATCCAGGAAGCCGATGGTTTCGGCTTCTCGCAATCATCGGCCGAAAGCCGTATGTAGGCCGCGAGCACGCTTTCATCGCTGGCCTCGGCCGTGCGTTCCTCGAGCGCCTCTTCGAAAGCATTGAGGTAATTTTCCACCAGCCCCTGCATCAGCTTGGCCTTGGTCGGAAAATTATAGAGCAGTCCGCCCTTCGACACGCCGGCCCGGCTGGCGACGGCGTCGAGCGACAGGCTTCCGGGACCCGCCTCGCGCGCCACGTCGGCGGCCGCTGCAAGTATCCTGTCGCGCGAATTTGCCCTGCGAGCTTTCATCACGCCTCCCCCTTACATTAGCTTATGCGGAATTGACAAGACCGTCCAGACGGTACAGTAAGACGCCGAAAATTGAAATCGGGACCCGTCGCCAGTATGTGTCCTGGCATCGACCGTTATGCCGGTTTCGGCTCGAGGGGACTTTTCCGTGAAGCGCTTTATCATCATCACCGTATTTCTGCTTCTGCTCGCTCTGGTGTGCGTCGGTATCGTCGGCTTCAACATCCTGCGCGACAACGGCATCAAGCAATTTTTCGCCACCATGAAGCCGCCGGCCGCGACCGTCTCGACCGTCGTCGCGAAACCCTCGAACTGGACGCCGGGCGTCGAGGCGATCGGCACCGTCAACGCCGTGCGCGGCGTCGACCTGACCGTCGAGACGGCAGGCATCGTCAAGGACATCCTGTTCCACGCCAACCAGAAGGTCGCGGCCGACGCCGTGCTCCTGCAGCTCGACGACGCCGTCGAGAAGGCCGATCTGGTGGCGCAGAAGGCGCAGGCCGCGTCCGACCAGGCGGCGCTGACCCGCGCGCTCGAATTGCAGCGGCGCGGCGTCGGGACCGACGCGACGCTCGATGCCGCGCGCGCGGCGGCGGACGCTTCGGCCGCGCAGGTGAACAAGCTGCAGGCCGTGCTCGACCAGAAGCAATTGTCCGCCCCCTTCAACGGCACCGTCGGCATTCCCAAGATCGACATCGGCCAGTATCTGGCCCCGGGCAACTCGGTTGTGACGCTGCAGGACCTGGATACGATGCGGGTCGACTTCACGGTGCCGGAACAGCAGCTGCGGCTGCTGAAGATCGGCCAGACGGTGCGGATCGGCGGCAGCGTGGCGGACATGCCCTTTGCCGGCTCCATTCGCGGCATCGATCCCAAGATCGACCCGGCGAGCCGCCTGGTATCGATCCGCGGCGAGGTCGCCAACCCGGAGGGCAAGCTGACGCCTGGCCAGTTCGTGCAGATCCGCGTCGAGCTGCCGGAGGAAAACAACGTCATCTCGGTGCCGCAGACGGCGGTGACGTCCAGCCTTTACGGCGACTTTGTTTTCGTTGTCGTGCCGGCAAAGCCTGCCGACGGTGGCGCTGCGGCGCCGGCCAAACCGGATGACCAGAAGACCGGCGGCATCGAAAGGCCGGCCAGCGACGCAACCAAACCGCAGGCCGATGCCTCGAAGCCTGCCTCCGACACGGCAAAGTCCGCCGACAACGCCGCAAAGCCCGCTGATAACGCTCAGAAGCCCGAAGCCGGGCAGCAGCCGGCGCTCGTTCTGTCGCAGGTGTTCATCAAGCTCGGCCGCCGCAACAACGGCATGGTCGAGATCGTCGAGGGCCTGAAGGCTGGCGATCAGGTCGTCACCGCCGGTCAGAACCGGCTCTTCAACGGCATGTCCGTTGCCGTCGACAACACCATCGATCCCAGCAAATCGGCGAACAAGCAGGTTCAGCAATGAGCTTTTCCGACATCTTCATTCGCCGGCCCGTCCTCTCGACGGTGCTGGCCTGCATGATCCTGCTCCTGGGCTTCCAGGCCATCTTCAACCTGTCGATCCGCCAGTATCCGAAGGTCGACGAGACGGCGATCACCATCACCACGGCCTATCCCGGCGCCAGCGCCGACCTGATCCAGGGCTTCATCTCCGCGCCGATCGCGCGCGCCGTCGCCTCGACCGAGAACATCGACTACGTGACCTCATCGAGCCGCCCGTCCTCCAGCACCGTGACCGTGCAGATGAAGCTCGGCTCCAATCCCGACGTGGCGCTGACCGAGGTGCTCTCCAAGGTCCAGGGCGTGCGCGGCACCCTGCCGGACGCCTCCAAGGATCCGGTGATCGTCAAGGGCACCGGCCAGCAGTTCGCGATGATGTATATCTCGATGCAGAATCCGAACATGACCAAGGAGCAGCTCACCGAGTATATCGAGCGCGTCATCCGGCCTCGCATCTCGACGGTGGAAGGCGTCGCCGACGTTCAGATCTTCGGCGCCGAGGAATATTCCATGCGCGTCTGGATCGACCCGGTCAGGCTTGCCGCCCGCGGTGCCACCGCCGCCGACGTGCTGACTGCGATCAACAACTCCAACTTCCTGTCCGCGCCCGGCAACACTCAGAACGAGTATGTGGTCTCGTCGATCACGGTTCACTCGACCTTGCAGACGCCGGAAGCGTTCTCGCAGCTCCCGATCCGCTCGACGGACGGCCAGGTCGTGCGTCTGCGCGACGTCGCGCGCGTCGAGCTCGGCGCCGCAAGCACCGACACCAGGGTGAGCTTCAACGGCAAACCCGGCACCTTCCTCGCCATCTTCCCGACACCGGCGGCCAACCCGTTGACGACCGCGGCGGCGATCACCAAGCTCGTGCCGCAGATTCAGGAGACGCTGCCGAAAGGCATGACGATCGAGGTCGTCTACGACGCCACCGGGCAGATCAGCGCCTCGATCGAGGAGGTGTTCAAGACCATCGGCGAGGCGGTCGCCATCGTCATCGTGGTCATCCTGTTGTTCCTCGGATCGTTCCGATCGGTGATGATGCCGATCGTGACCATCCCGCTGTCGCTGATCGGCGTCTGCTTCATCCTGTTTTCGGTCGGTTACTCGATCAATCTCTTGTCGCTGCTTGCCATGGTGCTGGCGATCGGCCTCGTCGTCGACGACGCCATCGTGGTGGTGGAGAACATCCATCGCCACATGGAGGAGGACCACATGTCGCCGATGCAGGCGGCCTTCAACGGCATGCGCGAAATCTTCTCGGCCATCGTCGCAATGACCATCACGCTCGCCGCCGTGTTCGCGCCGCTAGCCTTCACCGGCGGCCTGACCGGCGCATTGTTCCGCGAATTCGCGGTGACGCTGGCCGGCTCCGTGGTGCTGTCCGGCCTGATCGCCGTGACCATCACGCCGATGATGTCTGCGCGCCTCCTGAAGGCCGGCGCGCATAGCCGCTTCCAGCGCATCGTCGACGGCACCTTCAGCCGCGTCGAGCGCGTCTACGAGCGGGCGGTCACCGCTTCGCTCAGGAACCGGCCGGTGACGCTGATCATCGTCGTCGCGCTGGTCGCGCTCACCGGCTTCATGTTCACCAAGACCTCCAGCGAGCTGGCGCCGGAGGAAGATCAGGGCTTCCTGCTGTCGCTGGTGACCGCGCCGCGCTATGCGACGTCGGACTACACCGAAACCTACGTCAACCAGATGCTCGGCCTGGTGAAGGACATCCCGGAGACCAGGGCGCAGTTCTCGGCCGTCGCTTTCGGCGGCGCGACCAACAGCGCCTTCGTCGGCTTCGCCTTCAAGGACTGGGCGGATCGCAAGCGCGGCTCCAAGGAGCTTCAGGCCGACATCCAGGGCCGCCTCGCCAAGGTGGCGGGCGTCGAGGCCTTCGTCTTCGCGCCGCCGACGCTGCCCGGCTCAGGCGGTGGCCTGCCCATCTCGATGGTGGTGCGCTCGACCGGCGATCCCTCCGAGGTCTTCGACGAGGCCGAGAAGATCAAGAACAAGGCGCAGGCTTCCGGCCGCTTCATCGTCGTGCAGAACTCGATGGCCTATGACGCGCCACAGGTGACCGTCACCATCGACCGCGAGCGCGCCGCGGCGCTGAACCTGCCGATCGCCGATGTCGGCCGCACGCTGACTCTGCTGGTCGGCGGCGCCGAGGTGGCGCAATTCGACCGCGACTCCCACAGTTACGACATCATCCCGCAGGTGCCGCAGGAGTTCCGCGACAATCCGGAGAGGCTGGGCGAATACTTCATTCGCAGCGAGGACGGCAAAAT
>NZ_RZSC01001619.1:0-445 GCF_003998155.1 Mesorhizobium sp. M1E.F.Ca.ET.063.01.1.1 | reverse complement strand
GGGCTGGTCGGCCGAACGGGTGTTGACCAGCGGCGCGGTGGCGGCGGAGGCCGGCGTGGTGCTGAACAGCGAGGCGAAAAGGCCCTTCTTGGGCGCGGCGATCGGCTGCTGCGGCGGCTCGCCCGCCGTCACGTAGACGCCGCCATCGTTCATGACCGGCGCAGCCTGAGCCTGCGCCTGTGATGCGGCCGCTGCGGCGTCGCCGGCGGCGACCTTCTCGGCGGCGGCTTTCGTCTCGTCGGCCGTCTGCGCGGGCTGCGCCAGCGCTTGCGGCGTGTTCCCGGCTATCGAGGTGGCGCCCGCTGGAACGGCGACGCTGGGGAAGGTGGCGCCGGGGCGGGTCTCCGGCACATAGGCGACCTTTTCCGGCAGGGGCTTGTCGTCCTCGCTCATCACGGTCGATGACGCTTCCGAGGAGGCCGACGTCACCTGCAAGGTCGAATCG
>NZ_RZSC01001618.1:0-445 GCF_003998155.1 Mesorhizobium sp. M1E.F.Ca.ET.063.01.1.1 | reverse complement strand
AGGCAACCTCTCGCTGAAGCTCGGCAAGTTCGGCGCCTTCGTCGGCTGCTCGAACTATCCGGAATGCTCCTACACCCGCCAGCTTGGCGATGCCGCCAATCCCAATGGCGAGAACGGCAACGGCGAGGACGGCGTCAGGCTGCTCGGCAAGGATCCGTACACGGCCGAGGAGATCACGCTGCGCAGCGGCCGTTTCGGTCCGTACATCCAGCGCGGCGAAGGCAAGGAAGCCAAGCGCTCCAGCCTGCCCAAGGGCTGGGCGGCCGACTCGATCGATCATGAGAAGGCGATCGCGCTGCTGTCATTGCCGCGCGACGTCGGCAAGCACCCGGAAACCGGCAAGATGATCTCGGCGGGTCTTGGCCGCTACGGACCCTTCGTGCTGCATGACGGCACCTACGCCAACCTGGAAAGCATCGAGGACGTGTTCTCGATCGGTCTGAAC
>NZ_RZSC01001617.1:0-445 GCF_003998155.1 Mesorhizobium sp. M1E.F.Ca.ET.063.01.1.1 | reverse complement strand
TCAGGTCCTCGTACTTGGTGCCGGAGATCGAGAAGGCGACGAAGTTGGTGAAGTCGTTGCCGCTGTCGGTGCCGCCGCTGCCGGGGTTGTCGATGGTCTGCACCAAGACGCCGGTCTGCTCGGAGCCGCCGGGCACAACCTCGTAGATGTTCTTGCCGACATCGGCCAGCGTCAGCCCGCCGATCGACCAGTTGCCGGAAGCATCGGTCGTCGTCGTGCGGTCGCCGGCGCTCAGGTCGCCGCTGTTGTCGTCATCGATGAAGATCGTCACCGGATCATGCGACCAGGCGGTGTCGTCCCCGCTCTTGCCGTCGCCGGTCAGGTCCTCGTACTTGGTGCCGGAGATCGAGAAGGCGACGAAGTTGGTGAAGTCGTTGCCGCTGTCGGTGCCGCCGCTGCCGGGGTTGTCGATGGTCTGCACCAAGACGCCGGTCTGCTCGGAGCC
>NZ_RZSC01001616.1:0-447 GCF_003998155.1 Mesorhizobium sp. M1E.F.Ca.ET.063.01.1.1 | reverse complement strand
TGTAGCGACCGCATCAGGCGCTTCGACCTCGCCGATCGGGCCTATGGCCGAGCATTCAAGCTGATCGGCGGCACGCCCGAATATTACAACAATGTCGGTTATTCTTATCTGCTGCGCGGCAAGCTGCAGAATGCCCGCACCAACTTCCTCAAGGCCTATGAGCTGGCGCCCAAGGATCCAACCGTGGCCAATAATCTGAAGCTCCTGGCCTCCAGCGTGCAGAACGTCGAGCGGCAGTAGCTATGCTGCTCGGCGCATCGTTGCTGCTCAAGGCACTTGCCATCCCCCTGCTTGCAAGGATCGCCTGGGTGGATTTCACCACCCAGAAGATAACCAATCGCGACGTTCTGCTGCTGCTTTGCCTGGGCCTCGGGTCCCTGCAACTGCTGTCGGTTCAGTCCGGATCGTGGTGGGACATGGGCTTGAGCGCACTTGCCGGTCTTTTGC
>NZ_RZSC01001615.1:0-448 GCF_003998155.1 Mesorhizobium sp. M1E.F.Ca.ET.063.01.1.1 | reverse complement strand
AACCGAGGCAATCCTTCAGACTGCCCATCTTCTTCTGACCTCACTCGAAGGCGGGCGGCCGATCAGCACCAATGTGCTGGGGTCCGCCATGTCTTCGTGCTTCGGTGGGACCGACGCGGAGGGCTACTGGATCTGGAAGGACGCCTACGAGGCGCTCGAGGTTGCCCAGGTCTTGTTCATCCGCAAGTTTGGAGCGGCAATTCTCTCACGCTCGGCTTCGTCGGATGCGGCGCTGGCGATGCTGAAGAAAGTCGCGCAACTTGTGCCCACGCACACGCGGCGCTCACAAGAAAGCCAGGCGATGCAGCAGCTCTCCACGCCGCTGCCGCTTGCCTTTGTGGTCGCCCGAGCCGGGGCCATTGCTTCATCGGATTTGGTGCTTGAGCCCTCGGCCGGCACCGGTCTGCTTGCCGTCCATGCCGAAATCGCCCGCGCCTCGCTCACGCTC
>NZ_RZSC01001614.1:0-449 GCF_003998155.1 Mesorhizobium sp. M1E.F.Ca.ET.063.01.1.1 | reverse complement strand
CCGCTACCTGAACCGCAAGCGCCAGGTCGGGTCGCTCCTGCTGGGCCTCTATAACGACAATGGCTTGCTCGACCATGTCGGCTTCACTTCGACCATCAGCAATGAAGATCGGCAGGCGATCACCGTGAAGCTCGAGGAATTGCGCGGCGGACCCGGCTTCTCAGGCAAGGCGCCGGGCGGGCCAAGCCGCTGGAGCACGGAACGCAGCGGCGAATGGGAGCCGGTGCGGCCGGAACTGGTCGTCGAGGTGCGCTTCGACCATATTACCAGCGACCGTTTCCGCCACGGAACCAGGCTTTTGCGCTGGCGGCCCGACAAGGCGCCGCGCCAGTGCACGTTCGAGCAGATCGAGTAGTGGCCTAGCAATCGCGACGAATGTTGTCTGCCATTGCGCATTCACTTTTTGCGCAAGGTTCGCAAAGTAATCGAATAGCGGTGTTCGGTCAGGG
>NZ_RZSC01001613.1:0-450 GCF_003998155.1 Mesorhizobium sp. M1E.F.Ca.ET.063.01.1.1 | reverse complement strand
GTATAGGCAAGAGAGCCATGCAGGCTGGCGCCGATCCGGTCGACCTTGACGCCGGCCGGCCGCGGCCAGTCGTCGGCGAGGATTTCGTCGAGGAAGCGGCGCGCGGCCGTCATCGGCCCCATCGTATGCGAGCTCGATGGGCCGATGCCGATCTTGAACAGGTCGAAAACCGAAAGGAACACGCGCCATTATCTCCTGAGGGACGCTCAAGGCTTACATATAGGAATTCCCGTCATGTTTCCGCTGTTTTGCGTGTCGCGGCGCAGCATGTGCCGACCTTGTTTGCTCCGGCAGCGACATAGGTTGCTAGACCGTGATGCCGTGATTAATCTGCGCAATGCGCCACGCCGGCGGCGTCAGTGTCTCGTTTGTCACTTGCCGGGGAGGAAGCCATGCTTGCGTTGGATGCCAGACCGGAACCGGTGGGCATCGTGCCCGTCCAGACAGCCA
>NZ_RZSC01001612.1:0-450 GCF_003998155.1 Mesorhizobium sp. M1E.F.Ca.ET.063.01.1.1 | reverse complement strand
ATCCGGATATTCCTCGGCGATGAAACCGGTCGACAGCCGCCCCTCGCGCCAGCGCGGGTGCTGCATCAGCGCCGCCAGGAACGGGATGTTGTGCTCGATGCCGTCGACGACGAAGCTGTCCAGCGCCTCGGACATCGCGTCGATGGCTGCCAACCTCGTCGGCGCCCAGGTGCAGAGCTTTGCCACCATCGGGTCGTAGAACATCGAGATCTCCGAGCCTTCGGCGACGCCCGTGTCGTTGCGGATCACGATATCGCCGAACGTGCCCTCTTCCGGCGGCCGGTAGCGCGTCAGCCGGCCGATCGACGGCAGGAAGTTGCGGAACGGATTCTCGGCATAGAGGCGGCTTTCCACCGCCCAACCGTTGAGCTTCACGTCGCTTTGCCTGATGCCGAGCTTTTCGCCGGCGGCAATGCGGATCATCTGCTCGACCAGGTCGATCCCGGTGAC
>NZ_RZSC01001611.1:0-451 GCF_003998155.1 Mesorhizobium sp. M1E.F.Ca.ET.063.01.1.1 | reverse complement strand
GGTCGCACTCAGACCGTTGACCTTCATGATCACGTCGGCCGGCACCTTGTAGCGCTGCGCCAGGCCGGAGATGGTCTCGCCGTCCCGGTCCACGATCTCGGTGGCGTGAGGCGTGCCGGCGGCCGCCATCTTCGAGTCGGGCTGCGCCTCCTTGAACGGCTTCGCCGCCGGGGCGACGGTGCCGGTGGTCGTCCTGTCGACATGCGTGGCGGGCGGCGCCAGGACCGGGGCCGAAGCGGTGCGCATCGGCTTCGCGGCGGGCGCCTGGGCCGGCTGTGACACCGGCGGCGGCAGCTGCTGCACGGAAACCGGCTCCAGGCTGGAGCGGCTCACCGACTGGGTGTGGCTGCCATCGACCGGCGCCGGCGCCATCGCAGTGTCGCCCGGATAGGGTTGGGCGGCATCCTGTTTATCGATGATGGCGCGCTGATTGTTGGTCGAGGAGGTGAAG
>NZ_RZSC01001610.1:0-451 GCF_003998155.1 Mesorhizobium sp. M1E.F.Ca.ET.063.01.1.1 | reverse complement strand
GTCTTCCAGTTGATGCCCTTGCCGCCGTTGCCGGCCTCGGTCATCAGCGGGCCGAGCGCGGTGAAGCGGGCGTAGAGGTTCGGATAGTCGCGCTTGACGACGCTCACGGCCGGCATCGTCCTGCCCGGGATCGGTTCGATCTCGCCGCGTTTCCAGTCGGCGACGTCGAAGGGCTGGGCGATCTCGCCGGGCGTGTCATGCTGGGTGGGAGTTAGGACGACGTCCTGCTCCACGCCCAGCACCTCCGGAGCGACCTCGGAAAAGGCCCTGGCGAGGCCCTTGTAGATATCCCAGTCCGAGCGTGCCTCCCAGGCAGGGTCCACCGCCGCCGACAGCGGGTGGATGAAGGGGTGCATGTCGGAGGTGTTGAGGTCGTTCTTCTCGTACCAGGTCGCGGTCGGCAGCACGATGTCGGAGTACACGCAGGTCGTCGACATGCGGAAATCGAGCG
>NZ_RZSC01000160.1:0-9944 GCF_003998155.1 Mesorhizobium sp. M1E.F.Ca.ET.063.01.1.1 | reverse complement strand
TGCTAGGAGCGACCCGACGGTCGCCGCCATCCTCGCCCGCTTCCCCGGCGCCAAGATCATCGACGTGCGCATTCCGGATGTGCCTGAAGTGGAAAGTACTGACGCCGACCTGCCGGTCGAGCCCGCGGCCGATGATGATGAAATCTAGAGCATGATCCCGAACCGAAGGACCGTGTCAGCGAAAATGGGAACCGGTTTTCGGACAAGATCATGCTCCCACAAAAGAAACTAAGAGGACATTTGCGATGAAGGATCTTCTCGGCCTGATGGGCAAGGCGAAGGAAATGCAGGCCAAGTTCCAGGCCATGCAGGACGAGATCGCCACGCTCGAAGCCACGGGGCAGGCGGGTGGCGGTCTGGTCAGCGTGACGCTGACCGGCAAGTTCGAAATGAAGACGCTGAAGATCGATCCCTCGCTCATCAAGGCTGACGAGGCCGAGATCCTGGAAGACCTCATTCTGGCCGCTCACAATGACGCCAAAAATAAGGTCGAGCAGGTGATGCAGGAAAAGACCAAGGCCTTGACGGCGGGCCTGCCTATACCGCCCGGAATGAAATTGCCGTTCTGAGACGCCCGCCGCCAGTTAATTGATTATGAACGATAATCGAGCCCGGCCCGCAATATTAACCATTTTGCCGGCGTTGCTCACGGGCTCATTTCGCTGCATTCATAAAGTTTTACCCAAGTCCAGGGATTGCTAACCATCTAGCCATCTTTTTGCCTGAAAGAGTCTCATTCTTGCCACATCTCGGGGCGGGCTGGCATCTGGAAATGAGGCTTTTTTGTTGATCGCGACGCGATGGAAGACGCCGCTGCTGCTTATTGGCATCGCCGCTTCCCCCTTGTTCCTGGCCGGCTGCAGCCAGACCGCTTCACACGGTATGTCGGTGGCGAGCCTTGCCGACGCCGTCACGCCGAGCTTCCTGAGCTCCCGTTCCTACAAATATACGATGAAGGACAAGGAATGCCTGCAAAGGGCGATGTTCTTCGAGTCCAACCGGTCAAGCCGTGACGGCATGATCGCCGTCGGCACCGTCGTCATGAACCGGCTGCGTTCCGGCCAGCACGGCAACACCATTTGCGAGGTTGTCGGCGAGAGGGGCCAGTTCGCGCCCGGCGTGCTGACGCGGCCGATGAATTCGAGGGCGCTGCCCGATGTCGAGGAAGCCGCCGAGGCGGTGCTGAAAGGCGAGCGCAAGGCCAAGCTCAAGAACACGATGTTCTTCCACACCGCCGGCCTGCGCTTCCCTTACAACAACATGCACTACACGATGGTGGCCGGCGGCAACGCCTTCTATGAGAAGCGCGGCCGCAACTGGCAGCCGCTGCCGGACGAGCCCATGGTCGCCATGGCCTCCGGCAAGTCGCAGAAGACCGATCCTGCCGCTCCAGTGCTCGTCGCTTCCGCCGAACCGGTGGTCAAGACCATTGTCCATGCCGATCCGGCCAAGCAGGCCGCAATGACCGCGGTTGCCGCGCCGTCCCCTGCCGAGCAGACCTACATGACGGCCTCCATCGCGCCGGCGCAGAAGTCGGGCCGCGTCACGGCGAAGCAGACGGTGGTGGCGATGCAGGAGCCGATGGAAGAGCCTGATGCGTCCCGCTTCGGCGGTACGTTGAAAGGTCGGTATATCACCTCGGTGCCCAGCGCCCCGCAGGAAGCGGCGATGGGATTCCAGTCGACGCCTGAGAACACCGACGCCATCGGCGCGCTGATCGTCAGCCAGAACCGGCCGCTCTAAACCTATTGAGTCGACCATCGATGCACGACCCGCATTGGCAGCAAGGCGGGTCGTGTGCCGTTACGAACTGTTCCAAAGCGCTCTGAAAAATCCTGGATCATCGTTTCACGGAAACGGCGAACTGATCCACCTTTTCGTTTTGACGCAAGTCCGGACGGAAAACCGCTTCGCACTTTTCCTGGAATTGCTCTCTAAAGCGCGTCGCGTCGAAACGGATTCGAGCGACGCGCTTTAAAACTTTGTTTTTATGCATGTCGTTTTCCCGAAACCGCTACACACTTTTGGGCGACATGCATTAGATCAGAGCGATGTCAAAGCGAATCGCCGGTCCAGAGATCGAACGCCTGATCCAGCTCCTGGCCAAGGTGCCGGGGCTTGGACCGCGTTCGGCACGCCGTGCGGCCCTCCATCTCATCAAGAAGAAGGAGCAACTGCTTCAGCCTTTAGCCGCCGCCATGGGCGAGGCGGTCGACAAGGTGCGCATCTGCTCGACCTGCGGCAATGTCGACACCTCCGATCCCTGCATGATCTGCACCGATCCGCGCCGCGACGCCGGCACGCTGATCGTCGTCGAGGACGTCTCCGACCTCTGGGCGCTCGAACGCGCCGCCGCCATGAACGTGCGCTATCACGTGCTCGGCGGCACGCTGTCGCCGCTCGACGGCATAGGCCCCGACCAGCTTAACATCCGCTCGCTGGTCGACCGTGTCGCCGGCGGCGAGGTCAAGGAGGTGATCCTCGCCGTCAACGCCACCGTCGAGGGCCAGACCACGGCGCACTACCTGACCGACCAGCTCTCTGGCTTCGACGTCAAGGTGACACGGCTTGCGCATGGCGTGCCGGTCGGCGGCGAGCTCGATTATCTCGACGAAGGCACGCTGGCCGCCGCGCTGCGATCGAGGACGGCGTTTTGAGGTGGCTAGACAGGAGGATGCGCGTCGTGACTGGAGTGCATCCTTCGAAGCTGGCCCCAAGCACCCCCCTCTGTCCTGCCGGACATCTCCCCCTCAAGGGGGGAGATTGGCAGCTTCACCGATGCCACTCTCTTTCTTACGTTGGTGATTGGCGAAAGCCGAACCAACAGCCAATCTCCCCCCTTGAGGGGGAGATGTCCGGCAGGACAGAGGGGGGCGCGACAGAACGCGGCTTTTCCAAATTCAGCCTCGCGTTTCTTCTGCTCGCAATATTCAGCCTCATTTTCACCACCCCCTCCCGCGTCGCCCCCATCGACGATCAATTCCAGACATGGCTGCAGACCGACCTCTGGCCCGAGGCCAAGGCCAAGGGCATCTCCAAGAAGACCTTCGACGAAGCCTTTATCGGCGTGAAGCCGAACCTCAAGCTGCCCGACCTCGTCGTGCCCGGCGAGAAGCCGACGACACCCGAGAAGCAGCATCAGGCCGAGTTCGGCCCGCCAGCCAACTATTTCGCCGAGAAGATCATTCGCGCCGTCACTGGCGGAGGACGGACGCGCGAGAGCGCCAACGCGAGGGTGCTCGGGCTGATCGAGAAGCGCTACGGCGTGCCGGGTGACTTGGTTCTGGCGATATGGGGCCGCGAGACCGGCTTCGGCGCGGCCAAGATGCCATACGACGCCTTCGAAGTGCTGGGCACCAAGGCGTTCATGTCGACCAAGAAGGACTTCTTCCGCACCGAGGTGCTGGCGGCGCTCGAGATCGTCGAGCGCGGGCTGGCACCTGTCAACGCGATGAAATCGTCCTGGGCCGGCGCGCTCGGCCAGCCGCAATTCATGCCGACCTCCTTCCTCAAGCACGCCGTCGACTTCGACGGCGACGGCAGGCCAGACATCTGGAATTCGACCCCTGACGTGCTCGCCTCGATCGCCAACTATCTCGTCCATTATGGCTGGGTGAGGGGGCGCGGCTGGGGCGTCGAGGTGATGGTGCCGGCCAGTGTCTCCTGCTCGCTCGAAGGACCCGACCAGGGCAAGAAGATTTCCGACTGGGCGGCGATGGGCATCAGGCGCGCCGACAACAAGGCGTTCCAGGCGAGTGAGCTGAAGGCCGAGGGCTTCCTGCTGATGCCGGCCGGGCGCAGCGGTCCGGCCTTCATCGTCACGCCGAACTTCTATGTGCTGAAGGAATACAACACCAGCGACCTCTATGCGTTGTTCATCGGCCACGCCGCCGATCGCATCGCCAAGGGTGACGCCACCTTCGCCGGCACGTGGGGTGCGGTCGGTGATCTCCACCGCTCCGATATCGCCGCGCTCCAGCGGGCGCTGGAGGCCAAGGGCTACGACGTCGGCAGCGCCGACGGCCTGCCCGGCTTCAAGACGCGCCGCTCGATCGGCTCCTGGCAGGCAAGGAACGGCAAGGCCGCGACCTGCTTTCCCGATGCGAGCCTGATTGCGCAGCTGAAATGACGACGGCTTCCAAGCGTCAGGGTTTAGCAGATTTTTCCTGATTGGAGGTTTCGATTAGCCGGCGCACGGGTCGACACGTGGCGCCCCATTCTGGCCCAATAGGCTCTCTCGCAAAAATGCGCGTTGCTGCTTCAGCGCCGCCGAATAGGGTGTTGACCAACTGGACAAAAACCACGACGGTACGTCGTCCAAGCCGCCGTCGGCTTCGCAAAGAATAATGCAGTTCTGAGCCGGGAACTCAGGTCAACAAAACAGGGAACGATCATCATGATGCTGGAAAAGTTTGCTCTCCGTGGCTTGCTTGCGGGTGTGGCGATGTCGGCGCTGCTCGCTACGCCCGCTTTTGCGGTCTCGCCTCCCGACACGCTGGTCGAAGGCTTCGCCATCGACGACATCATCTCGATGGATCCGGGCGAGGCGTTCGAGCTGTCGACCGCCGAGGTCACCGGCAACACCTATGATCTCCTGGTCCGCCTCGACCTCAGCGACACCTCCAAGGTCAAGGGCGACCTTGCCGAGAGCTGGACCGTTTCCGACGACGGCCTGACCTACACCTTCAAGCTCAAGCCCGGCATGAAGTTCGCCTCGGGCAATCCGATCACCGCGGCCGACGTTGCCTACTCCTTCGAGCGCGCCGTCAAGCTCGACAAGAGCCCGGCCTTCATCATCGAGCAGCTGGGCATCAGCGGCGACAACGTCACCGAGAAGGCCAAGGCGGTCGACGACACGACTTTCCAATTCGTCGTCGACAAGGCCTACGCGCCGAGCTTCGTGCTGAACTGCCTGTCGGCAACCGTCGCTTCCGTCGTCGACAGCAAGCTGGTCAAGGAACACGTCGCGGCCGCCACGCCGAGCGCCGACTACAAATGGGACAACGACTTCGGCAATGCCTGGCTGAAGACCGGCTACGCAGGCTCGGGCCAGTACAAGCTGCGCGAATGGCGCGCCAATGAAGCCGTCGTTCTGGAACGCAACGACAATTACAATGGCGAGAAGGCCAAGCTCGCCCGCGTCATCTACCGCAACATGAAGGAAAGCTCCGCGCAGCGCCTGGCGCTTGAGGCCGGCGACATCGATGTCGCCCGCAACCTCGAGCCGAACGATCTCGACGCCATCGCCAAGAACGCCGACCTCACCACTACCAGCGCGCCTAAGGGCACGGTTTATTACATCAGCCTCAACCAGAAGAACGCGAACCTCGCCAAGCCGGAGGTTCGTGAGGCGTTCAAATATCTGGTCGACTATGATGCCCTGAGCTCGACCATCCTCAAGGGCATCGGCGAGATCCACCAGTCCTTCCTGCCCAAGGGCGACCTGGGTGCCGTCGATGACAATCCCTACAAGCTCGACGTCGCCAAGGCCAAGGAACTCTTGGCCAAGGCCGGCCTGCCGGACGGCTTCAGCGTGACCATGGACGTGCGCACCGGCCAGCCGACCACGGGCATGGCGGAATCGATCCAGCAGACGCTGGGTCAGGCCGGCATCAAGCTGGAGATCATCCCCGGCGACGGCAAGCAGACGCTGACCAAATACCGCGCTCGCAACCACGACATCTATATCGGCAACTGGGGCCAGGACTATTTCGATCCGAACTCCAACGCCCAGACCTTCGCCTCGAACCCGGACAATTCCGACCAGGCCAAGATCAAGACGCTCGCCTGGCGCAATGCCTGGGACATTCCGGACCTGACCAAGGAGACCGAGGCCGCGCTGCTGGAGAAGGATTCGGGCAAGCGCGCCGACATGTACAAGGATCTGCAGAAGAAGATCCTCGACACCAGCCCCTTCGTCATCATCCATCAGCAGCTCGAAGTGGCCGGACTGCGCAAGAGCCTCAAGGGCTTCGTGCTCGGCCCGAGCTTCGACGCCAACTTCGTCGGGGCGGTCTCGAAGGAATAGCGTCTTCGGACACGCAGCGTGAGCGTAGCTGAAAACCAGGCGGCGGCAGGGCGCGACAGCGCCCGCGGCGTCGCCATTGCCTCGTCGATCGGCCGTTTTCTGGTCATCGCGGTGACGACCTATCTCGGTCTCCTCGCGGTGACCTTCTTCATCGGCCGCGTCATCCCGATCGATCCGGTGCTGGCCGTTCTCGGCGACCGGGCTCCGACCGCCGTCGTCGAGCGCACGCGCCGCGAGATGGGTCTCGACCTGCCGCTGATCGAGCAGTTCTACATCTATGTGAAAAGCGCGCTGAGCGGCGATTTCGGCACCTCGGTGCTGACCACCAATCCGGTGATGTCCGATATCCGCCGCGTCTTTCCGGCCACGATCGAGTTGGCGACGCTGGGCACGCTGATCGGCGCCGTCATCGGCGTGCCGCTCGGCGTGCTGGCCGCCGTCAAGCGCGGCAGCCTGATCGACCAGATCGCCCGCATCGTCGGCCTCATCGGCTATTCCGTGCCGATCTTCTGGCTGGGGCTGCTCGGGCTGGTGCTGTTCTACGCCAAGCTGCAGTGGATCGCTTTCCCGGCGCGGCTCGATGTCGTCTACGAGTACACCTTCACGCCGATCACCGGCTTCTACCTGCTCGACGCGGCGATGCAGGGCCAGTGGGATGTCTTTTATGACGCCTACCGCCACATCATCCTGCCGGCCTCGCTGCTCGGCTATTTCGCGCTCGCCTATATCAGCCGCATGACGCGCTCCTTCATGCTGAACGAAATGGCGCAGGAATACATCGTCGCCGCGCGCGCCAAGGGCCTGTCGGAAACGCGCATCATCTGGGGCCATGCGCTTCGCAATGCAGCAGTGCCGATGGTGACGGTGATCGCGCTCTCCTATGCCAGCCTGCTTGAAGGCTCGGTGCTGACCGAGACCGTTTTCTCCTGGCCGGGCATCGGCCTCTACATCACCAATTCGCTGCAGAACGCCGACATGAATGCGGTGCTCGGCGGCACCATCATCATCGGCTCGGTCTTCATCGGCATCAATCTTCTGTCCGACCTGCTCTATCGGCTTCTTGACCCAAGGACGAAGGCCGGATGAGCAGAGCTATCGCATTTTCGGGCTTGGCTGTGGCCAATCACTCCCACTCCGGCCCTTCGGGCCAACTCTCCCCCGGTCCGGGGGAGAGGAGAAGCCGGTCGCGCGCTTGGCGCCTTTCCTCTCCCCCGTCGAACGGGGGAGAGGTGGTCTGCGAAGCAGACCGGAGCGGGGGTCGACAGCTTCAAGAGGCATCGTCATGACCGCCTCCGACGCCGGCTCCCTCTCCCGCCGCGAATGGTTGCTGTCGGAGCGGCCGACCTCGCGTGTGCAGGCACGGCTCGGCCGCGCCTATGTGGCGTGGCGGCGTTTTTCCGCCAACCGGCTGGCCTTCGTCGGTCTGCTGATCATCCTCGCGCTGGTGGCGGTCGCGGCCTTTGCCGATGTGCTGGCGCCCTATTCGCCGACCGTGGGTGACCTAAAGAACGCCCGCTTGCTTCCGCCGGGCGCTGCGCATTGGTTCGGCACCGACGACCTCGGCCGCGACATCTATTCGCGCATCGTCTATGGCGCGCGCTGGACGCTTTATGTGGTGGTTCTCGTTGCTGTCATCGCCGCTCCCATAGGCCTTCTGGTCGGCACGGTTGCCGGCTATGCAGGCGGCTGGACCGACGCCATCCTGATGCGCATCACCGACATCTTCCTCGCCTTCCCGAAGCTGGTGCTGGCGCTCGCCTTCGTCGCGGCGCTCGGCCCCGGCATCGAAAACGCCGTACTGGCAATAGCCATCACTTCCTGGCCGCCTTACGCGCGCATAGCCCGCGCCGAGACGCTGACGGTGCGCAACTCCGACTACATCAAGGCGGTGCAACTGATGGGCGCTTCGCCCTTCCGCATCGTGCTGCGCCACATCATGCCGCTCTGCATCTCCTCGCTGATCATCCGTGTGACGCTCGACATGGCCGGTATCATCCTCACCGCCGCCGGCCTCGGCTTCCTCGGCCTCGGCGCGCAGCCCCCGCTGCCCGAATGGGGCGCGATGATCGCGTCAGGCCGCCGCTTCATCCTCGACCAGTGGTGGGTGGCTGCCGCGCCGGGTGCTGCCATCCTCATCGTCAGCCTCGGCTTCAACCTGCTCGGCGACGGCCTGCGCGATGCGCTCGATCCCCGGAGTGGCGACCAATGAGCGGTGATCAATGAGCGGCAATCGGGACGCACAGCCAAAGGGAACGCTGCTCGAAGTCGACGATCTGCGCGTCACCTTCCCGACCCGCACCGGCCTCGTGCAGGCGGTGCGCGGCGTCTCCTTCTTGCTCGGGCGCGAGCGGCTGGGCATCGTCGGCGAAAGCGGCTCCGGCAAGTCGCAGACCGGCCGCGCCATCATGGGCCTGACCCCGCCGCAGGCTGAGGTGTCGGCGAAGAAGCTCAGCTTCGACGGCATCGATCTGCTCTCGGTGTCGCCCAGCCAGCGCCGGGCGCTGCGCGGCAACCGCATCGCCATGATCCTGCAGGATCCGAAATATTCGCTCGATCCGGTGATGACCATCGGCCGCCAGATCGTCGAGACGCTGCGCACGCATGAGAAGGTCTCCAAGGCCGAGGCGCGCGAGCGGGCTTTGGAGATGCTGCGAGCGGTGCAGATCCGCGATCCGGCTCGCGTCTTCGACCTCCACCCGCACGAGGTCTCGGGCGGCATGGGCCAGCGCGCGATGATCGCCATGATGCTGATCGCCGGTCCGGAGCTGATGATCGCCGACGAGCCGACCTCGGCGCTCGACGTCACCGTGCAGCTCGACGTGCTGAACATCCTCGACAGGTTGGTCGCCGAGCGCGGCATGGGGCTGATCTTCATCTCGCACGATCTGCGCCTGGTTTCCTCTTTCTGTGACCGCGTCGTCGTCATGTATGCCGGCAAGGTGGTCGAGCAGCTCAAGGCCTCCGAGTTGCGCGACGCCCGGCATCCCTATACGCGCGGCCTGCTCAACTGCATGCCGAGGATCGGCTTCGAGCGTCATCCGCTGCCGGTGCTCGACCGCAAGCCGGAGTGGGCGGCATGACCGCGGCGCTTTCCGTCCAAGGGCTGGAAGTCGTCTTCGACCGTTTTCGCGCACTCAAAGGTGTTAACCTGGAAGTCAGGGAAGGCGAATCCTACGGGCTGGTCGGCGAAAGCGGCTCCGGCAAGTCGACCCTGCTGAGGGCAATCACCGGCCTTGCTCCTGTCGCCGGCGGCACCATCACCATCAACGGCAAAACGCTCGGCAAAACACGCGACAAGGCCTTCTACCGTAATGTGCAGATGGTGTTCCAGGATCCCTACGGCTCGCTCCATCCGCGCCAGACCGTCGACCGGCTGCTGCAGGAGCCTCTAGCGATCCACGGCATTGCCGACGGCGAGAAGCGCATCGAGCGCGCGCTGGACGAGGTCGGCCTCGGCAAGGGCTTCCGCTTTCGCTACGCGCACCAGCTCTCCGGCGGCCAGCGCCAGCGCGTGGCGATTGCCCGCGCGCTGATCCTCGAACCCTCGATCCTTTTGCTTGATGAGCCGACCTCGGCGCTCGACGCCTCGGTGCAGGCGGAGGTGCTGAACCTGCTCGAAGAGGTGCGGCGCCGGCGCAAGCTCACCTTCCTGATGGTCAGCCACGACCTCGCCATCATCACCCATATGTGCGAGCGGCTGATGGTGATGCAGAACGGCGAGGCGGTGGAGACGCTGACCGCAAGCCAGCTGATCGGCCATCGGGTGAGCGAGGACTATACGCGCAACCTGCTCAGGGCGAGCGAGGGGTTTGTGCGGGTGTAGCCCGTCTCGCAGAAGCCTCGTTTCTTCCCACCCCCCCTCTGGCCTGCCGGCCATCTCCCCCGCAAGGGCCCGCAAGGGGGGAGATTGAGCGCA
>NZ_RZSC01001609.1:0-451 GCF_003998155.1 Mesorhizobium sp. M1E.F.Ca.ET.063.01.1.1 | reverse complement strand
GTCGCCCACCTATTTCGAGCCCGGCGGGGCGCAGCAGTCGATCGCCGAACTGCCCAATCTTCGGATTTATGTGCTCGGTCCGCCGCGCGACAAGGCAGCTCTCCGACTGGAGGAAAAGGCGAGCGAGATGTTTCCGCTCGCCAGCGGCGGGCCGTTTGCACGGGCGCTCGCATCCGGGCTGAAGATGAACCAGGCCGACGATCCGACCTATATCGACGAACTCAGCCCCTTCGAACGCAACATCGGCACGCCGCTTTCCGCGGCGCAGAACGGCGACAAGGGCAGCGATCCGGCCGTCGATATCGGCGCCTTTACCAGCAAGCACTATTCCGGGGCGGTTTCGGGCGCCGCACCCATGGAGGATCGCGACCAGTCCTGGCGCCGCATCGACGCCGACTGGATGGCAATTGCCGCCGACCTGGCGCTGCAGCTCGATCGCGGCGTCAACAAC
>NZ_RZSC01001608.1:0-452 GCF_003998155.1 Mesorhizobium sp. M1E.F.Ca.ET.063.01.1.1 | reverse complement strand
CACGGCCTCGTGCATCACGCTGATCACCGTGACATCGGGGCAATTGGCCTTGATGGCTTCGTGGAAGGCGATCTTGCCTTCGGGGTCGAGCGCGCCGGTCGCCTCGTCGAGGAACAGCAGCCCCGGCTGCTGCAGGATGATGCGGGCGACCACCAGCTTCTGCTTCTGGCCGCCGGACAGAACCTGATCCCAGATCTTGCCCTCGCGGCTCTCATCGGCCAGGTGCTCGATGAATTCGCCGAGGCCCGCCTTGTGCAGCGCCGCCGCCACCTGCATGTCGCCGTGGTCGTTTTCCGAACCCGGCAGGCAGACCAGTTGCTTCAGCGAGACCTGCTGCAGCTTGACCTCCTGAGCGGCGTAGAAGTTCGTTACACCTTCAGGGAATACGATGGTGCCGCGGCCATAGGGCCACAGGCCGTTGATCGCCTTGATCAGCGAGGTCTTGCCGCAAC
>NZ_RZSC01001607.1:0-455 GCF_003998155.1 Mesorhizobium sp. M1E.F.Ca.ET.063.01.1.1 | reverse complement strand
TTGCTTCAAGGTCGCAGTCCGACGAGGCGCTTTCGACCGCATTGCGCGCCATGATTGCGCCGCGTTGGCTTGAGGCTCACCACCGTATTGCCTTGACCCGCATTCGCGGAAACAGAGACGCAACATGACCCAGCCGTCGCCCACACCACAGGCTGTCGAGCGGCTACGCGCGCTTGGTGACCGCGAACTGCTGGCCTTCTTCAGCGAAGTGACCAGCAAGGCCAGCCGGGAACTGTTGCGTGTGCTGCCTAGTGTTGACGGCTTTCGCAAGGAAAGTGCCGCCAGCCTCCCGAAGCGCAAGCAGGCGCTGCTCCATCACTTTCTCAAGAAGGGCGGCGCTCCTAAGGCCAACAAGGAGCGCGCCGACCTCGCCTACTACTATCTGTGGCGCGCGTGGGCGGAACAGCACCTGAAGGATGTCGAGGGTCTCGCCGCGTTGCTCGACGCAATCGAGA
>NZ_RZSC01001606.1:0-455 GCF_003998155.1 Mesorhizobium sp. M1E.F.Ca.ET.063.01.1.1 | reverse complement strand
CGTCGACGGTCTTGATGGGAAGACCTTGGGCCTCCGCCGCCAGGCCTGTTCCGGCCTCGATCTGCTTGCCGAGGATCGCCGATGGTCCGGACAGCGGCGCTGCGACGCCAACCAGCGTCTCGGCATGGACGCTCGCGGCCAGCGAAATCAGCGCGGCTAAAGTCGTCGTGAGAAGGCGCATTCGGGCGAAGAGGTCCTCCGTGCCGGGAGTATGGTTCCGGCACTATTCCAGCAAAGACCTAAAGGCTGGCTAATCCCGGTGCAACACGCGAATTTCGGGATTGCGGTCAAGCACTTCGCCCCGTGTTAAGCAACTTGTGGCATGCAATATGCCGCCATATATAACGGACTCGGTTTTGACAGGTGGATCATCAGGTGCTGAAGATCAATGACACCGGGCCACAGCACTATTGCGACGCGATGGCGCATTTTGCCGGCCATGTGCATGTGGTGAC
>NZ_RZSC01001605.1:0-456 GCF_003998155.1 Mesorhizobium sp. M1E.F.Ca.ET.063.01.1.1 | reverse complement strand
GTAGGAGGCGTTGAGAACCACGATCTCGGCCGGGTCTGCATCGCTGTCGAAGCGGCGTTGGGCCGCGATCGTGAATCCATTGCTAGCCCGCGGTGCGTCCGACTGGATACCTTTGATCACCCAGTCGAAGGCTTTGCGACGATGCGCCAGATTCACGAAGCGCAGCGCTTCAAGGATCAGCGTCGTCGTCAGCATCGAGAAGCCGTCGGCCAGGACGACGTCAATGATGACGGCCTTGGGCGCAGTCTTCGAAGCTCGATCCGCCATTCTAGCCACCATTGAAGCGGCGCGAGCTAAATGGAGCAAGGTCGTAGCCGGTTCGGCCTTTTACGATGAGATCGCAGATGGTTTTCCCAACGATCGGACCAATACCGAACCCATGACCGCTGAGACCCGCCGCGATGAACAATCCGCTTGGCTCGCCAACAGCTTCGATGACCGGCAACTCATCGGGCA
>NZ_RZSC01001604.1:0-456 GCF_003998155.1 Mesorhizobium sp. M1E.F.Ca.ET.063.01.1.1 | reverse complement strand
GGTCGGCGAGGTGCGCGGCATGGGGCTGATGGCCTGCATCGAATGCGTCGCCGATCGCGAAAGCAGGAATCCGCTGCAGCTCGACAAGGACGTCGGAAAACGCATCGACGCGCATTGCCACGAGCTTGGCCTGCTGGTCCGGCCGCTGATCAACATGTGCGTGATGTCGCCGCCGCTGATCATTTCGCGCGAACAGATCGACGACATGGTGGCGATCCTGCGCGAAGGCATTTCACGCACGATGGACGATCTCAGGAAAGAGGGCGTCTGGCGGGGGTGATTTTCTTCCTTCTCCCCGTTTCACGGGGAGAAGGTGCCGGCAGGCGGATGAGGGGCGGCGCCGACATTGGCGATTGGCTGCGGTTCAGGACCTCATCTGCCTGAAATCATAACCGTCCTGGCCCAGCGCCGTGCAGCGCCAGCTTACGACCTTCAGTTTGACGATCAACCTTGAGG
>NZ_RZSC01001603.1:0-456 GCF_003998155.1 Mesorhizobium sp. M1E.F.Ca.ET.063.01.1.1 | reverse complement strand
AAGAGCGCTGCCCGGCAATCCTATGACGGCCACACGCTCGCAAGCGTCGTCCCCGACATGGAAAAGACCATCGGCAACGAGATCGGCCGCGTCCTCGCCGACGCCGGCTGTCGCGGCCACAACGCACCGCAGAGCCACAGGTCAGGGTCTTCACCAGCGGCCAGAAACGCGGCGTCACCCCAGCCATCAGGCGCCAGATGGGCGCCGCTCCGCCATCGAGCCGTCATCGGCCACATCAAGGCCGAGCATCGCATGGGCCGCAACTACCTCGCCGGCCAGCACGGCGACGCCCTCAAGGCCATCCTGGCCGC
Organism: Mesorhizobium sp. M1E.F.Ca.ET.063.01.1.1; assembly: GCF_003998155.1. Taxonomy (NCBI): domain Bacteria; kingdom Pseudomonadati; phylum Pseudomonadota; class Alphaproteobacteria; order Hyphomicrobiales; family Phyllobacteriaceae; genus Mesorhizobium; species Mesorhizobium sp. M1E.F.Ca.ET.063.01.1.1. Next base: position 145 of record NZ_RZSC01001603.1, on the reverse strand, counting down.
CGACGGCTACAACTTCTCCCTCCTGCTCAACTGGTCCAGGCAGCTTTTGTGGCATCTAATCGCAGCCCGCCAAAGTCAGCCAAACGAGATCGAAGCCTGACCAATCTCATTGTTCACGCTCGACTAACGCTCCAGAGTCCGAGGA
>NZ_RZSC01001602.1:0-456 GCF_003998155.1 Mesorhizobium sp. M1E.F.Ca.ET.063.01.1.1 | reverse complement strand
AAATGGGAACGCTCTCAGCGGGTATCCGGTAGCCAATGGCAACCTCTTCGCCAACATGCACGCGAATGGGAGAGCCTTTTCGTGCAACGCGGATCGCGGCGTCGAGCGTCCGCAATGCTCCAATGATCGTCGATTTCCCCGAATTGTTGGGGCCGACCAATATATTCACCTCACCAAGCGTCAGTGAATAGGTGCCAAAAGCCTTGAAATTTGAGAATTCAATACGTCGAATCCGACCTCTGACCTGTGACATGCCCCTCATCCTGCCTAAAACCCGGAAGGCAATGGTTCTTGACCGCCCGCAGCAACTGCCTTGACTAACCGCGTCTTCAATGCTGAGCCGAAAGGAAACAGCCGCGACGCGGCTACTATCATTTCCGATTCGGTCGCTTGAGCCGAGTCCGCCATTGCGAGACGACTGGCTACGAAGCAGGCGATCTTTCGGCGGTATAGGAT
>NZ_RZSC01001601.1:0-456 GCF_003998155.1 Mesorhizobium sp. M1E.F.Ca.ET.063.01.1.1 | reverse complement strand
ACAACATCGATGCCGTGCTTTTCGAGCAGCGCCCTTTCATCTGCTTCCGGAAACGGCCCGCGCGCCAGCAGGTAGACCGCATCCGGCACCGCCAGCTTCGGCTCCACCGGATCGACGCTGCGGATGAGATAGCGATGCTGCGGAGCAGCCTCGAAGGCACCGGCCTCCTGCCGGCCGATCGCCAGGAACACGCGGCGCGCGGCGGTGCCAAGCGCCCGCGCCGCTTCGGTGACGCTGTCGACCAGCGTCCAGCGATCGCCCGTGACCGGCTCCCAGCCCGGGCGACGCAGGGCGAGGATCGGCAAACCGGTTTGCCTGGCCGCTTCAGCGGCATTGGCCGAAATGCGCGCCGCGTAAGGATGCGTCGCGTCGATCAGCAGATCGATGTGTTCTTCACGGAGATAGCCCGCAAGCCCTTCCGCGCCACCGAAGCCGCCGACGCGCATCGGCACGCCC
>NZ_RZSC01001600.1:0-458 GCF_003998155.1 Mesorhizobium sp. M1E.F.Ca.ET.063.01.1.1 | reverse complement strand
CCGGCGCTGGCACATAGTAGCCTACTCGTACCGCTGCCAAACGCCGACCGGCCCCCTTTTTCCAAAAAAATGAACGTCAGGACTTCGCGCCAATCGGCGGAAGCTTCTGCTATCGGGTCAGGCCGAATCGCCGGCCAAAAACAAAAACGCCGCCCAAAGGGCGGATAATTGCCTTTGTCTTTCAAAGCGAAAGTGGTGGAAACCCTTGCAAACTAACGCGTTTCGTTGACATTGGCGTCACCTGTAACCATAGTAGCCACCAGAAAGGTTATGGTGGATAGTATGGTAAGGAACAAGTTGACCGACGCAAAAATCAGGGGACTTAGCAAGCCAGGCGTCTATGCCGATGGAGCGGGACTATATATCCGCGTCCATCCTGGCGGTAGCAAGTCATGGTTTTTCATTTATCGCCGCAAAGGGATTCGGCGCGAAATCGGGCTGGGCGGGCTCGCTGGCAC
>NZ_RZSC01000015.1:0-24948 GCF_003998155.1 Mesorhizobium sp. M1E.F.Ca.ET.063.01.1.1 | reverse complement strand
AGCCCGTCCACACCACCGACGACGTCGAAAGCGCCAATGTCAGCCAGCTCGAAAAGGAGCTGCGGGAAACCAGGGAGCGGCTGCACCGCGAGGCTGATCGTCTGGCGTCCGCCATTGGTGCCGATGCTGATCTTGTTCTGGACGGCTACGTGTCCGGTGCTGACCGCCTTGTGGAGCGCCGCCCTCAGATCCATGCGCAGCCCGCGCCGCGCCATGGAGAAGACGTTGTGATCGGGAGCGCCGGCCGCGAGCTCCAGATATTTGCCCGTGCCTCCCGAGCTGTGCATCACCTCGCCGTCGGCGTTGATGACCACATAGGCGGGCGCATAGCGTTCGACGAGAACCCGTTCCGCAACCTCTGGCAAGGTTGCCGCCGTGGCCCCCCGGCGCGCAAGAGGGGGCGCCTGCCTGGCAGCGGCAGCCAGCGGGAACTCCGGCAGCCGCTGCATCGCGACCCCGCCACGCTTCTGGAAGATGCGGCTCGCCTTGTCGATGGTCGAGAACAGGCGCGCGTGGCGCGTGACGTTTTCCGAGGAACCAAGAAAGAGATAGCCGTTGTTGCGCAGCGCGTAGTGGAAGATCGGGACGATCTTCTCCTGCAGTTCCGGTCCCATGTAGATCAAGAGGTTCCGGCAGGCGATCAGGTCGAGCTTGGAAAAGGGCGGGTCGCGCAACAGATTGTGCGCCGAAAACAGGCAGACTTCCCGCAATTCGGCGGAAACGCGATAGGTGCCGTCCTCGCGCGAGAAGAATTCCTTCAGCCGCTTCGGCGTCACGTCGGTCGCGATCGTCGCCGGATAGCGGCCGGCGCGCGCAACTTCCAGCGCGCGCTCGTCGATGTCGGTGGCAAAGATCTGAAGGTTGGGGGAGGCAGCTCCGCGCGGCGCGCTCTCCTTCAAAAGCATGGCGATCGAATAGGCTTCCTCGCCGGTGGCGCAGCCCGGAACCCAAACCCTGATCGTCTCGTCCGGCTTGCGATCCTCGAAAAGTTTGGGGATGACGAAGCGTTCGAGCGATTCGAAGGCCTGTGTGTCGCGGAAGAAGCTGGTCACGCCGATCAGCAGATCCTGGAACAGAAGGTCGACCTGCTGCGGTTCTTCGCGAAGCCGCTCGTAGAAGGTGGTCGGATCGTCGATCTGCAGCACCTGCATGCGGCGCTGGATGCGCCGCAGGATGGTATTGTCCTTGTAGCCGCTGAAATCGTGGCCGGTGCGTGTGCGAAGCAGCGCCGCGATGCGCGAAAGCTGTTCGGCCACCTCGCGCTTGCGGCGGTCGCGCTCGCTTTCGGTGCGGTTGGCATGGCTGAAATAGCCGACCAGCTTCGCGGCCATTTCTTCCGCGGGAAGCACCATGTCGACGAGGCCGCTCTGGACGGCGCTGCGCATCATGCCGTCATATTCGGCGCTTTCCTGCGCCAGCGTCAGCCCGTCGCGCTCCTTGATCGCCCTCAGGCCGATGGTGCCGTCGCTGCCCGTTCCGGAAAGAATGATCCCGGCCGCATTCTCCGCCTGGTCCTGCGCCAGCGAGGTGAAGAAATCGTCGATCGGCGTGCGTCTGGCGCGCGTGGTGGTCATTCTGACCACGTGAAAACGCTGGTTCTCGATGGTCACCGAGACGCCGGGAGGGGTCACGTAGATGTGGTTCGGCTCGATCTCCAGGCCCTCGGCCGCAGTCTGCGTCTCGATTGCGGTTGAGCGCTGGATGATGCTGGCGAGCACGCTTTCATGCTCGGCGTCGAGATGCTGGATCACGACATAGGCAAAGCCGCTGTCGACCGGAACTTCCGGAAAGAATGTCTGCAGTGCTCCGATGCCGCCCGCCGACGCTCCGATGCCGATGATGGGGAAGGGCGCGGGCTCTTTCTCGGCCTCGCGTAAGCTAGCCCTTGCTTTGCGTGTGCTTGCCTTCCTCGCCGCCTGCGCCATTGTCTGTTGCCTGCACCCGCCTGCTTTCGAGAATACGCTCGATCAGAGCGGCATCCGCTTCGTATTCCTTGGCTCGCTTGCCAAACTCGCTGGCGAGTTCGGAGCGATGCTGCGTCTTTTGTCGCTCGGCCATGCGCCGGGCAAACTCTGCCCGCTGCTGGTGCGATCGCAGCAGGCTCCATAAGATCTCGTCGGCCTCGATCGCCTGCGCTTCCATCACCGCGTCGGCGGTAAAGGCGTGCCCGGTATGGCACCGATAGCGCAGCATGTCACCGTCTTCGATCTCCCACAGCGGCCCGTGGCATTCCGGGCATGTAAACACCGACAGTTCGCCAAGTCGATCTTCATTTTTCATGGTCGAATGCTCCTGAGCGGCGATCGCCGCTTCCAGCCTCACCCCCGGTGGCGCCGGGAGGGTTTCACCGGCTGGTTCGGCGGCCAGGTTCGCCAGCAAGCCGCCAAGCTTCGCGGCCGGCAGGCAATGATCGACCTCGACATAGTGCAGCGCGCTCTCCACCATGGAAGGAACCAGCGTGTCCTTCGGGTGCTGGACGACCGTAAGCCCTCCGACAGCCTTGATGGCCCTCAAGCCGGCGGTGCCGTCGGCGAGCGAACCGGAGAGCAGCACGCCGATGACGCTGGCGCCGTAGCTCAGCGCCGCCGAGCGGAACAGCGGGTCTATCGCTGGCCGGGCGAGGTTTTCGCGCGGGCCCCGCCGCAGCATCATGTGATCGCCATGCAGAAGGAGGTGGAAGCCGGGTGGCGCCACATAGATATTGCCGGTCCTGAAGGTCGCGCCGTTCTTGGCCACCAAAGCCTTCAGCGTACCCGCGCGGTCAAGGATTTCCGGCAGGTAGCTGACCTGGCCGACATGCAGCACGACGAACACGGCTGCCGGCAGATCGGCGGGCAGGTCGCCGACGATCCTCTTCAGCGGTTCGACTCCGCCCGCCGACGCGCCGATGACAATGATGAAGCGGTTACGCGCCTCCCCTTTCGGCGAGCTCGTCTCGTTCTCGCGGGCAGATGAAATACGGTTTCGAACGTCGGCCATGGCACTCGTGGGTCGCGCCCCCGCCTTAGTCATAAGTCGGCGAAGGGGCACTAGGTTCCATGGCGCGCCCTATCGCTGCATGTGACGGTCGCGCGTAGCCGCGAGCCGTTGCCGTGGCGAGCGATTCCGGCATGCGACGGCCATCTGTCCGTGCCTTGAGGGCGATACGATTGGGAGGCGAGCGCTTCCCGTCGCTCCAGAGATTGATGCTCACCTTTCAACCTGTCGAATACGCGGCGCAGCAACGCAATTTCAGACGAACTGAAGACATCGGCTCCGCTGTGTTCGCAACCGGCTGGGTTGGTGCAATGACCCTAGATGCGCAGCCTGGCGAAGTGCGCAGCAGGCACTAACTACAAGTTGCGCTCCCGACCAGTTCCTTCAATTTTCGGTCTTTGGGCTCTTGTCCCTTGTATGTGAGACGAATGTCTTATGTATCACCTTTTTGGTCCGAAGGATGAAACATCTCCTTCGAAGTCTCGTTTGAACGGGTGCTGGCGAAAAGGTCCCTTCATCGTCAGTTCATGGGTGCCTGCCATCTTCCTGCGTTCGTGGTGGGCATCCATCTGCGATGAATGGTGAGGCGGTGCATTGCCAATATCCGATGAGTTGCGCGACGTCCCCGTTACGTTCGAGTGCCCGATTTGCAATCATCCGATTGTGAAGAAGGGTTCATGGTTCAAGGCAGTGAGCCTGTTCAGATGCGATGCCTGCAGGACCAGGTTGCGGCTTGGCTATGCGGCCAAGCTTGCCCTGTTTGAGAAAAGTCGGCGTCAGGAGTCACGACCGGATAGCGATTTCCACGGGTAGTAGCGAGCGCTGATTTTGTAGCGAGGCTGATGCCGCGGCGGCATGGCGGAAAGCGCGGCGGTAGCGGCCGCCTTGATTCTGCACCGCGGCAGAGGCGCGACCCCGGGTTTTTTGACGGCCGGCGAGCGTTGTTAGGTTAGGTGTGTGCGGGCGCGTCCTTGGTGTTATTCACTAGCTCAACACCAATCCTGCGACCAACACGGCAACGGCTAGCGAAAACGGGACCGCCAAGAGCCAGCCAGCTTCCAGGACACTGTTTTCGTGATGGTTCATGATGAGGCTCCTTCCTGCGTCCGTTCAGAGGCAAAGGCCCGAGGTGCGTGGTCGGTTCCATTTCTTTTGGGGCGCAGGATCGATGGCGGGTTGGTTGGTCAACTAACTGATGACGTCGGTCGATCCTGTGGCCAATCTCTTCGCGTTGCGACTGAAGTCTGGCTTCTCGCCCTTAGTCTCAAAGCCATCGATAAGGGGCGCATTGGAATAATATATTGCGATTCATCTTTGACGGATGGGCGTCGAAGGTGCAGCATTCACTCGGCGGCTCGGCTTACGGCTCTGAAGATGCGCAGATGTTGCATAATCGATATGTGCAAAGCCAGAAAGCGCAGCTGCAAATGTCAATGTGATTCCCTCACCATCTACGTACTCTCGCGCTAAAGTATCCTTCGTTTGTATGGCGGATAGATTGGCGGCGGCTGATAACCTCCACCTCAGCCGGTGCGATGCGAGCCTTTGCTGGTCAGGTCCGGCGTGTGCTGGCCTACCCCGCCAGCCGTGCCGGGCCGATCCCAATGCACGCAAGGTTGGTCCGCTTTGAGTCGCCTCACCAGTTCGGCGATTCAACAACAGCCTTCCGCCTACAGGTAGGCAATCGACCGACATGCCAGTGCCTTGCTTCTTGCATCGTCAAGGCGATCTCCGAAATGAGGTCACCGCACCGGCGAGGATTTTATTCCTCATCGCTTGCCAGATGACAAGCGCCGTAACTGGCCGCCCAAGGAGCTGGGAGCCAACGGTACCCGGCCTGTCGGGGAGTCGGGGTTGACTAGGGGACGTACAGGCCGGGCCCCTTACCCCGGATCGCGGGGCAGACATCCATTATGCGCCGGTTTTCAAACTGGCACTACTAATTTTAGTCTTAGCTAATAAAATCCCGTCGCCGGACATACGGCGACGAGCTTCTCTAGCGACCCAGGAGCGGACATGACCGCTGCCAGCTACAACCAGCAATCGCGGAGGTCTGTTCCATGTACATGCGAAAATATTAGCATCTGCTTGACGAAGCGGCCGCCCGCGCCAGACTCATGTCCATGGCGAAGAACAGCATCCACGTCGGCGACGAGGTCGCCATCATCGCAACTGTTCGCAAGCGGGTCACGGAAGATCGGGTGAGCGTATCGATCCCATCCTACGGGCAGCCGCATTCCGTTGTTGACCGAACATCGAAGGTGACTAAGGGACAGCCGATCGAACTGGTGGGCGATGTCACCCACGTCGACGAAGGCAGGGTCACGGTGAATCTGGGCATACCAGTCACCGTGAATGCTGACACCGTCAGGCTTGTAACACGCTACGTTCCGCCGAAGCAGAAGACGCCTCTCTCGGACAATGCAACATGACGAACCTTTCGCAGCTTGACCCACCGATCATCGGAACGCGGCACGGAAGGGAAATGGGCAGTGAAGCCGATCATTTCAACAAGTGCCCGGTTTTTGGTCACAGGTTGACCGGCGCGATCTACGGCAGGCCATCTGGCACGAGCAACCGAGCCACAAGCCGCTGGGGATGGACGCCTAGTGGGTGTCGCGACCCGTGCATCAGGGATCTTCATCGCCTGAAATTCGACGATGCCGGAAGTGATTGCGGATGTGGCGGTTGAAAAAGCGGCCCTTGGCGAAGGCTGCTCGGAATGCCGCGACGGTCTCCGGTGGCACACCCTCAAACGCGTAGCGTTTGCCGCTGGCCACGAACCACACCGAAAGAATTCTGTTGGCCGGGTCGTATTCCGTTTTGCTGATCGAGGTAGATGGCATGGCGCAACCGTGGTCTGGCGCATTGCAAACGATCCGACCCGGCTTTTGTTTCAGAGTCCACGACGTCCGCTAAGGGCCGGCTGCTAACTCGGCTTAGATTCGGGCTCTGGATGCGGCGCGTTCGGGCTGGGGCAATCAGCCAATTGCTCACACGGCGGGGGCCGATCGCCAACGCCGCCATAGCGTTCCACGAGTTTCGCGAATCCGTATGCGAAGGCGAAAAGAAGCGCCAGGACAACTACCATTCGGACGGCCATTCGGGATTGTAGCAGAACCTCGAGGCGGAGTTTGGCTAGCTATAGGTAGAACCGCGAATTCCGAGGGCGCCAGCGTCCTTCGTTCACATGCTTCGCATATCGGCCTACCGCCAGCATTGCAGGGCCGCTAGCGCTTGGCAGCCGCCTGCCGGTGTCGCTCGAAGATTGCAATTTTCTGCCCGTAGGTAAGCCGCATCTCGTTATGGCATCCGTCGCAGGTGAATGCCTTGACGCTCTTGATCCAGTAACCCTTCCTGACCATCGCCCGATTGCAGATTGGGCAATTAAGGATCATGTCTTGGTCGAACAGTTCAGGTGAAAGAGCCATCGCATCAGCCTCCCGAAAAAGGATGGCGCTGCAAGATGAATGCCAGGATCCGTCCAAAAATGGCACTTCGGTGATCATCTATGAAGGGTCCTTCGTTCGCATGACGGAATGTTTGGCGAGCGTTAATAAAAATCCGGCCAACCGCGCGCGGTTTTATAAATCTCGCCGCGCCGGTCGGTCCGGCGGCTTTCCTGAGCTGGCCAGCCGGCCGTTCCCGCTTCAGGGGCAAGGCATCCAGCGCCGCAAAAGTCGTCGTCGGGACACCTTCAAAGTCGTATCGCTTGCCAGTGGCCACAAACCACACGGGCAAGGTTCTGCTCTCCCGGTCATAGGCAGTTTTGCTAATCGAGGTGGAGGGCATGACGCCAAAGCGATCGCGCCAGCCTTTGTTTCCAGACGGCCCCGAAACGGAGCGCTCGCCTGTCCCACGTCGGGATCAGAATGTTGGCACCGGTATTGCGCTGAAGAGGTATTCCTCCACCGGTGTCCTGATGGGGATCAGGAACTTCGCCGGGCTAGGATTGGAGTTCCCAGCCCGGCGGTCTTTCTTTCAGTACATGTGCCAAACGCCTCGATTAAATGTGGGCGAGTCCGCCCGTTTGAGGGACCGGTCGGGCTCTCGGGCCGTCAAGAGGCGACCCGAGGCAGCGCGCTCCTAGGCACCCGCGCACTGCTAAGAAACCAACAGCCATCCGATTTGCTTGTTCCGAACAAGAAGAAAGCCCGCCGGCCGGAGCCAGCGGGAGTGGCCAGAGTTTACTTCAACGCGTCTCGAGTGCGTTTGTTCAAGCAATCGACAAAGCGCTGTTAGCAACCTTCTGTCGTCGTTTTCATCTGGCCCGGCGCCACCGTCTTGGCGTCGGTGTCCTGCTGGCCGGGCGCTGCTTGCTTCGCACTGCCGGTCTGCTGGCCGGGCGCGCAGTCCTTCGCCGAATTCGGATTGGTCGACTTGGTGGTTGTTGAATCCGTATTCTGGTCGGTCGGCATTGTTGTCGTAGCGGACGAGGATCCGCTCGTCGAGTTGCTCGACTGCGCGAAAGCAAGGCCGGCGGACAACGCCATCATGGCTGACGCGATAAGAAGCCGTTTCATGCTGATCTCCTGTTTGGGGAAATGTCCCTTCAGTTTCCAAACTGGAGAACGGGGAAACAGTTCCTAGTGCGCTCGACACGGGGCCTGATCCCCCGTCAGGCTGGCGCCGGTGCTGTTGAAACGAAGCGGTGCTGTCGACTGGACAAACAGCGCCCTTCTAAATCCCGTTTGGTGTCGTGGTCACTTTCGGAACCATCCAATCCCGCACGCTATGAGGGATGCCGTACATGCGCCCCCTCGCGGCAAGCGGAACCTAAGCGGAAAGTGAGGGTTTTCTAATCGAAGGCCTAGCAACGAGGATACATGATGGTTGAACTTTTGAGCCTGGAAATGGCAGTCGCAAGGTTGCGCGCGAAGCGAGCCGAACTCTCCCTTAAGCAGGCAAAGGCCATGCTCGACGACAACCACGGGCTCGCGGTCAGTCTTGCGCTTTGCAGCCGCATCCGGGCCGGGCAAGCGCGTGCAAAAGCAGCTCGGCGGCGACTATTGAAAATGGCGCCACCCACAACCGCGCATTGAGTTAATATTCTGATCAACAGTGAAGCAGTGCGCTCAGGATGCACGGGCGCGCAAACAGAGAGAGAGAGTCCCATGAGTCTCGGCACAATTTTGATAGTTATACTGATTCTTCTATTGATTGGCGGCTTCAGCAGCCTCGGTGGCAGTCCGTTTTACGGCACCGGTTACTATGGGGGCGGAGGTTTGGGATTGGTATTGCTGATCATCATTATCCTGGTTTTCCTCGGTCGCCTGTAGCGAGAACTAGGCGAACCGAACCCGGACGGTTCACGCGACGTGTTTTGAGATTTGTAGTCCTCAACCGGGTCGCCGCAGGCGCTTAGCGGCACCGGACAACTGGATTTCAACAGTCACGGGGCCGTCTAGACACTCCAAGCGCCTTTGCGCTCCGTCGACACGTGCGGTCGCGAAGCATTGACGTGTCAAAATGTTTCGCAATCAGCCCGGGAGGCGGAATCTCGACTTTTGCATCAAGTCCAGCTTGACAGGATCGTCTCCATTTCCACCGTTTCGACCTGCTGTGCAAACCGCTGGTGATAGACCGTCAGCAGTGCATCATGGGTGGCGTCGGACGAGCTACACAGCGCGTCGGTTACCAGCACCACACGGAAGCCGAAGTCGATCGCTCCCAATACGGTGGCGAGCACACATACGTCGGTCTCGCCGCCGGTGATCACCAACGTGTCAGTTTTCCTCTCCGTCAGAAGACTCGTGAGCTTGCCCTCGAACCAAGGCGAGTAGACGTGCTTGTCAATAATGGCTGCGGGTGGACAGTGGTGCGCCAGCGACGGCAGAAGATCGGCCATTTCGAAGCCAATCTCCCCCAGGGTCATTGACGCCCAACGTTGATAGTAGCGCTTCCAGGTACCGATGCCTTGGCCTGGTTTGCGAGCTGGGAGGAAACGGGTAAATACGGTCTGGGCGGCGCGTCGTTCGACAAGACTTTCGACCCGCGGCAAGACACGGGTGATCCAAGGCGTCGCCCAAGGCGATGGTTCGGCAAAGAGGCGCTGCATGTCGACGCAAAGATGCATGCACCTGTCACCCAACGGACCGTAGGCCAGTCCGGGCGCAGACATCAGGACGCCGTCGCGCGCGCAATCAGAGCGGCGGCTAGCCGCCGGCGTTCAACCTTGACCATAGCGGTTACCCATTTCGGTCCTGCTCTGCCGACAAACGCGATGCACCGGGCTTCGTTCCTGCAACGGCGATGACAGCTCTCCCTCGGAAGGAAATGCGAGCCGTGCAGCGTATGGAACCGGCGGCCATATTCTCGGTTAGATGCAAGAGGCAAATGCAGGATCGAAGCTATGAGCGTGCTTTATCGTGCGGCAAAAATCGCCGAACAGGCTCACGCTGGTCAGACAGACAAGACCGGACAACCCTTCATCGAACATTGCCGCCGGGTTGCGGACGCCGTCGAAACGGTTGATCAGAAGGCTGTTGCCTACCTGCGTGATGTTCTGGAGAAGGGCGACGGCTGGAATCGCGATCGCCTCGAAAGGATCGGCCTCGGACCATCGATCGTGTCGGCTGTAGATGCGCTCACCAGAAGATCCGACGAAGACGATCTCGCTTTCATACGTAGGGCAGCTGCCAATCCGTTGGCACTCCCGGTCAAGCGGGCAGACCTTGTCGACAATCTCCGGCAGGCGCGCCAGACTGGAGCCGCGACATCAAAATACCAGGAGGGTTTGCGAGTCCTGGATGAAGAGTTCCCCAATTGATGCCTGCCTTTCTGGCGACGGCAAGCCCAGCCTTCGGCATCGACCTGCCGCATCACCACACCGAAGAGCGGTGGTAAAGGCGTCCGGCAACCGGTTCCCTCTGCCTCTCGACACGCCTCCAATGGAGGCGCGGACAGCCGATGCGCTGCCGGAAGGGAATGGATCTTGGCAGTATGAGCCGAAATGGGATGGCTTTCGTTGCCTCGCCTTCAAGGGCAGCAAGGTCGTGGATCTCAGGGCAAAATCCGGCAAGCCGCTGGGCCGGTATTTCCCGGAATTGACAGCGCTGTTGGGTGACCTCGACGCGGAAAATTTCGTCGTCGATGGCGAGATCGTGATTGAGGTCGACGGGCATGCTTCGTTCGATGCGCTGCAGATGCGACTGCATCCTGCGCAAAGTCGAATCCGCAAGCTGAGCTTGGAAACGCCAGCGCAACTGATCCTGTTCGATATGCTCGTCGCATCGGACGGCAAGATCCTCATAGAGAAAGACTTGGTGGAGCGGAGAGCAGCAATCGAGGATTTCGTGGTGAAAGCAGACAAGAACTCTTTGCGACTATCGCCCGCCACTACGGCTCTGGCGACTGCAAAACGATGGCTGCAAGGCGCTGGTCATGGCTCGACCGATGGTGTCGTCGCCAAGGCGCTGGCCGAGCGCTATCAGCCGGGTGAGCGCGCGATGGTCAAGGTCAAGCGGCTGCGCACCGCCGACTGCGTGGTGGGCGGGTTTCGCTACCTGAACAGCAAGCGGCAGGTCGGGTCGCTGCTACTTGGCCTCTATAATGAGCGCGGTTTACTTGACCATGTCGGTTTCACCGCGACTATCGGCAATGACGAGCGTGCGGCGATAACGGAGAAGCTCGAGGCGTTGCGCGGCGAGCCAGGTTTCACCGGCAAGGCGCCGGGCGGTCCGAGCCGCTGGAGCACCGATCGCAGCGGGCAATGGGAACCTGTGCAGCCGGAGTTGGTCGTCGAGGTTCGCTTCGACCACATCACTGGCGAGCGCTTCCGGCACGGAACCAAGCTCTTACGGTGGCGGCCGGACAAGGCGCCTCGCCAGTGCACATTCGAACAAATCGACGAGACCGCGATCAAAGGCCCCTCGCCAATGCGGCGGTGATTGCGTCGGCAGTGATCCCGGAATTAAGCCTTGAACGCGAACAGGTCCGCATCCGTATCTTCTCCGCCCTTGATCGACGCCGAGACGACCTCAGAAGCGATCTGTGAAAAGAGGATGCCATTGCCGCCATAGCCCATCACCGCATGTATGCGAGGATGGTCGGGTAATGCACCGATGATCGGCAGCCCGGTGCCTATCGCGCCGAACGATCCGCTCCAGGCGAACTCCGCCTTGGTGTCGAGCAACGGGAAAATCCGCTTGAGCTTCTTCGAGAGCTGCGCTGCCTTTTTGTCCGTTAGTGCGTTGCGGCGCTCTTCATCAGTGAAATCCTCGTCCTCGCCGCCGCAAATCACACGCCCATCGTCCGTCGCACGGACATAGAGATACGGGTCGGAGGCTTCCCAGATCATAGCAGCGCCTGGCCAAATCTTTCCTGGTTGTTGCCGGGTCGCGATCGCCCATGTCGAAATGATTTTGTGGCTGACGGCCGGCACGACATCGAGCAGCTCATAGCCGGTCGTCAGAATGAGATGGCGAGCTGTGATTGTGGGCCCCTGGCGCGTGACTACGGCTACGCCAAGGCGATTGTGCTCGATCGCCATCGCCTCGGCTGGAGCGTACAAGCGCGCCTTTCTGTTGAGCGCGGCCAGCAGCAGACCGGCAGTAAGCTTTCGCGGATCAAGCGCCAGATTGTCGTGGCTGAGAATGGCGCCGCCACGATCAATGCCGAATTCATCCCGCAACCGTGCACGGATTAGAAACGATGCGCCGATACCGGCTCGCCGACGTGCCTCAGCTTCCTTGCGCAGGTCCGTTGGACCGAGCGTAGTGCCAGCCAGGTAAAGTGACTGGGTGCTCACCTGGCTGCAGCGGATGCAGAGTTCCGCTATCCGCCCTTCAAGGTTGATCACAGCAAGCCGCGAACGCCGCCATGCCTGCTGGGCAGCAGCGCCGCCGATCATCTTCGACAGCTTCGTCAGCGGCTGATCGATTTCGAACTGTACCAATGCAGTTGTCGCGGCCGTCGATCCTTGCAAAGGCCCACGCCTGTCGATGCAGATGACGGAAAGCGCATCACGCGTCAGCGCTTCGGCCATCATAGCGCCGCTGATCCCCATGCCGACGATCAGCACGTCGGCTTTCACGTCGCGGGCTAGGCGGCCCATGGGCACGGACGGCGATCGGTAGGCAGACCAGACAGGAGTGCCGCTTCTGAGATCGAGTTTACGCTGCATGGAATCCCCGACTTCCCTACCATAAGTCGGTCGAAGCCTTGCCGTTCCACCGTCCCCGATCAGAGGACGAAAGAACCGGCCGGGTGGGCGGATTCATCCATCGAGCTAACCGCACGAATCATCAATCGTCGGAGACTTTTATAGAACCGCGTAACAAGCAAAGATCCCTGCAGCAGGGCGAGGTAGGCCCCGACCATCGAACACCACGACTGGGACGTCCTGGAAGGCAGCAAGGTGCTTCCAGACAGCGTCGTCGCGGTTTGGGAAACAGAAGGAACGCTTCCCGAAGAAGACGACGACAACGCCACCAGAACAGTGACAAAGCCCTGCCCGACGAGGAAGAGGAGTGCGAGCTGTCACGAGACCCGTCAAAGGAAGGGAACCAGTTCGACGAGGTTTAGTACAATGCTTGCGGCGCCCGCCGCCCAAAGCGATCTTTTCGGCGGGCCACAACTTTCCGAAGGATTCCGCTATCAACCGGTATTGAGACCCGTGACGAAGGAGCCGAAGCGGTCAGCCGCGATTTCCAGGGCCTTTGCCAACCGGCAGGTTGCCGGCTTCGGCCTGCGCTGCGACTGTGGTCTACGCCAGGTCGTGGACTCACCGCCAGCACCGAACTTCTGACGGCGACACCGACCGGACGACCTCGCGCCTCGCCCTTGTCGTCGAGGAAGCTGGTCACCACGTCCCTCGCCATCCCGTTCGGGTGACCCTCGCTGAAAAAGACGACGCCGTAGACGTTGAAGCGATGGCGGTTCCAACTGCCGTGTTCGCCGACGAAGACGGCGCCGCTAGGGACTGCGGCTGCCAGGATGAAATGGCTTCACTTAGGGCTCCTCTGGAACAAATTTTTTGTGGCGGGGAACTTTCCGATGAAATGGAGGTTCGAGCGCCATAGGGACGAACTGGGCTACTCCTACCTGTGGCGCGCTTTGCAGCAGGCAGAGCGGCTCACGAACAGGAGACGGCCATGAGACACCAAACACGCGAAGAACTAAATGCAGTCGCGGAGATCGATGCAGCATGCCCGGCGATGACGCGGAGCCAGCGATTGGAACACTGGGCTGCACTTCTCGAGCGCGATCCCGACCGGTGCCTGGGAGCACTGCCCGGCACCGAGTACATGAGGCTGGATGTACGAGACAAAGCACAATGTACCGAATCTCCGCTTAGCATCGCTTTCGCTGATCCAATCTTGCGCGCGCAGGGTTTGAAGGGGGACACCTATGGCGAGGCGAGGCGTTTTTTCGAACTATCGGAATGGCAGTTGCATGCCATTGTTTGCCATTGTCATGTCGGCGCCACCATGAAAGCCAGCTGGGTTGCCGTGCAGGTCCGGGCCGCCACCAACGAAGATGGAAAGCTTTTCAGCAAACTGCGGGAGACGATCGCCGGTTGGCCGGCAATTCGCTTTTTCGCTCACGCCAGGGAATAGTCGAAGCTGCGGTTGCGGCTCGACCGTCTGCTTTTCGGGATGTCCCTGACGCCCGATCTCAGCATCCGACGCGGCGTGTCTCAGTTGAAAATTCGACTCATTAAATGGAACCGAGAACGCTCCTGTGAATTGATCCACCAAGCGGTCGATTTTTCTTCAGGATGTGGCCGCCTCAAGCAGCAAAAGCCCGTCGCCAACGTTCCCCACAATAGGCGACGGGCTTTCCTTATGTGCCGGTCGAATGCAGAATGTGGACGCGGGCCAAAACTCAAACGCGATGAAGCTATTGGTTTTCGAAGCGCTCAAGCGTGGCTTCACGCTCCACGAAAAGGGATTGGCACCCGGCACGTTTCTGGGCGGCTATTGTCGATCAGGAGTTCCGCGATCTCAAGGAGATCCTTGTCGTATCCGGGGCTTTTCAGATCGTCGAAGACGCTGCGTTCCGAGTGCGGTGGCGTCAGCGGGAAGCATGATCGTCATTGATGCGCTCTTGTTCTCGCCGCCTTCTTTGCTGACGCCGAGCGTTCGGAAGCCGAGCGATTGGCTGAGGCGGCGCCACCCTTCCTTCCGCCCTTATGAGCGGCTGGATTTCCGGTGTGCTTGCCCCTGCCGGAGCCGCCTTCCTTTTTGCCACCGCCATCGTCCTTGTTGACGGTCGCCCAGGCGCGCCGCTCGGCCTCCTTTTCCGAAATACCGCGCTTCTCGTAACCTTCGGCGATATGATCGGCCTTGCGTTCCTGCTTGTCGGTGTATTTCGACTTGTCTCCGCGTGGCATGCATGCCTCCTATTTGTTTCGTTTCGTTTTCAGCGCATCTCCGAGATCGCGTTTGTCAGGGTCCTTGAGGTTTTCGCCGGCGGCATCGCGATCTTCGTCTGGATCGTCTTTGGCTGGCAGATAGCCCGGAGGCCGGTTTTCCGGCGGGCCCTCCCAGCGCGGTTTCTGTTCGGTGGTGCCTGGAGCACCGTGGCGCGGGGTAGTCATATTGACCTCCTAATCGCGGTGTTCCGGCATGTCCTTGAGCTGGTCCTTCGTCCACGAGGTCACAGCGTGGACGTTACCGTCTTCGTCGCGCATGAAGTCGAGCTGGTTTACGGCAACGGCAACAGGCTTGGCGCCAATCCCGAGAAAGCCGCCGACATCGATGACGACCTGGCTACCGTGGACATGATCGACAGAGCCGATCTTCTCGTCCTGGGGCCCATAGATGGCTGCGCCTTCGAGGATGTCCGGGGTGAGTTCGGCGTTTGTTAGCCTTACGTGGTTTGTGTGGTCCATGGCTCGCATCTCCGCTGGGTGAGATTCAAATAACCGGCGGAGGGAAGAACAGTTCCCCTGCGAACGGACGACAGGGGCCAAATTCCGTGGCGAGCAACGATTGACCGGCCGCGCATCTCAGTGACCGGTCCTATCGCGCGAGTCTGCTACAGGCTTGCTATTAAGAACCGCCGTTGTGGCGATTGCCGTTGTTCGCGCGCTGATCCTCGCATCAGTGAGTTTTACCCCGCCTATTTCAAAAGAGGGTTCAACCGACCTTGGCCCGACAACGCCGACATGTCGTATCCAGCGACACCCTCAGTGCATGAGCACATATCTCAGCCAAACAAGAAATCTGCGCCCGTTGAGGCTCCGCCGGACCGTCGCGGCGGCAGATTTGCCTTCTGTCAGGGTACCAGCATGGCAACTACAGACTATGTCATGCAGTTGCCAGTCGCTCAGTTCGAAGAAGCGCTTGGCTTCTCCATAAGTGTCATTTTTGAGACCTGCAGCACGCAGCAAAGGATCTTCGAATGCAACGGTAATGGGGGAACCATCTGCCCGTGCTAGTTCTCGGGCCTCCGCTGGCAAATATTCGGTGCCGGTCAGCATTCCGAGGATTCGCACGGGACGTTCATCAAGAAGATCTGCCCAGCGCTCAATCCGTTGCGTTCTGGTCATAGTTGATGTTGGCGCCAGCGAGTTAACGTCGGCAATTGCTTGTAGCTGATTTAGTGTTTGATGTCTCATGTTTGACTCCTGTTGAAAGGCCGGGCGTCACTCCGAGGGCTGGCATCGACGGTCTCTATTTAGCTCATTGGAAAGATCGGAGGCTGCTGTGCCGCACTGATGCGGTTGCGTGGGCTGGCTTGACTCGATTTCGAGCGCGCTGGCACTGGACACGATCATGGGATTCTCCGAACCTTAAAGGTGCCCTCGGATGTTCCAACGCGGAAAACGGAGGGAAGTTGCTTGTATGCCAGGCAACAGCGGTTTGCCCCGTCACGGGAGGAGAAACCAAACCTGCTGTGCGGAATCCGAGACGGTCAAGCATCGTGGGGAGACCGCCGTCGCGACCGTGTGGCGGCGGTCCTACCCCCCTGCAGCAAACGAACATGCAGTGAGCCTCGAGCAGGCCCCACGTTGCATTCATAGGCGCAAGCGAGACTCGGTTAGCGCCATTTCAAACTATCCATTGAAGCGCGAGGCCAAGCACGGAAATGACCATCGTGCTGGTCGCGAGCCATCCGAGAGCCCGTAGCCAACCCTGCACAGGGAACTCGCCCATCACGTCGGAGCGCCCAGTCATTTGCATCATGACGACCATCAACGGAACCGCGCATATGCCGTTGATGACAGCACTCCAATACAGCGCCTTGATTGGATCGATCGGTGTGAAGATGATAGCCATTCCGAGCATGGCCGCCGCAGCCAATGTCGTATTAAACGCAATCGCCTCCTTGGGCTGTCGCTCCAGCCCCACCGGCCATCGGCACGCTTCACCCACGGCGAATGCCGCCGAACCTGCGAGAATCGGCACTGCAAGTAGTCCGGTGCCAATGATGCCGGTCGCGAAGACCATAAGCGCGAACTTGCCTGCAACCGGCTCCAGCGCTTTGGCAGCGTCGGTCGAGGAATTGATCTCGGTAACTCCCGCCTTGTGTAAGGTGGCGGCCGCTGTAACGATGATCGCGATCGCTATCACGTTCGAAAATGCCATGCCGACCAAAGTGTCTGCGCGAATACGCAGGAAGGCGCCAGATGCTTGCCATGGCGCGCATTTCAACGGCTTGGCTTTCGGGTCCACCGTCTCCTCTTCCACCTCTTGCGACGACTGCCAGAAGAAAAGATAAGGGGAAATCGTGGTACCCAGAATGGCAAGAAACGTGGTGAAAAAGGACCCATTCCATTCTACGTGCGGGACGAGAATGCCTTTAAGCGCCTCTCTCCAGGGGATGTGCGCCATGAACGCGGCCACAACGTAGGCGAAGAGGCTGAGCGTCGTCCATTTCAACACCGTGACATACCGGCTGTAGTCGAGAAAGACGATTGCAGCAATAGATGCCAAGCCGAACCCAACCACGTAGAGCGAACTGGGGCCACCCACCAGCAATTGGAGCGCGTCCGCCATCGCGCTCAGGTCCGCGCCAATATTTATAACATTGGCAACGAACAACAAGGAGACCACAAAATACATTAGTTCTGCAGGATAGTGTCGAGAGAGGTTTCCAGAGATACCTCGACCTGTCGTCCGGCCAATCCGCGCCGCAATCTCCTGGATCGCGGCCATGAGCGGAAAGGTGAATATCATTGTCCAGCCAATATTGAACCCAAGCTGAGCACCCGCTTGGCCGTAAGTGCCGATACCCGAAGGATCATCGTCTGCAGCGCCTGCAATAACGCCGGGCCCAATTGTGCGCAGATATCTCTGAAATGGCCCTTTTTCCAGCCTAATTGTCTGTTTTTCGCGGAGTTCGGCGCCGATGTCGCCCATCGCATTACTCCAAGAACTCGGTCCCGATGCAGTGACCGCGCATCAATCAAAACCCGACATGGCGCTGCTAGTTCCAGATCGATGTTGGTGGCGCTCGGCGATAGCTAAGCGGATAGCCGGGGTGACGCCGCCATTGCCGGCGTCGAGGTCGACAAGGGCGCTTGGTTCGCGTGCTTGATCCTTCAGACAAGGCTAGCAGCCTACCCTGCGGAGCCTGCATGTTTGGATCTGACTGAAATCGCCCCAGGGCGGTGTTTTGTGCTTGGCACTTCTATGCCTTTCGCGCGTTGAGGCGTGTTCAACAAATGCGCCAAGGATGATGAACGGTGATCAGGCTTCCCAATCATAGAGTGGCGCCGACCCATTGCGGATTGCGACAAAAATATCGTGGCGGCCGCCGCGCTCACGGTTGTCCCCCTAGCATTGACGGCTGCAGGCGATGAGCTTCGATTCTCTCTTCTCGACCTCGCTCTGTTATGGCCCAGGCGGCCCAGATGCCGGCTGGACGTTCACGCTTTCCATTATCTTTGCATTGGCGGCAGTCGCATTGCTTTATGTCGTAGGCGCCATCCGGCTATGGCAACGGAGCGGGCGCGCTCGCCCTTTGCGTTTTCGGCAAGCCCTACTGTTCGCCGCCGGCTGGGTCGCATTGGTGGGAGCCTTGGTGAGCCCGCTTCATGCATTGGGCGAGCGGCTGTTCACCGCTCACATGATTGAACACGAATTGCTGATGGCGGTGGCGGCGCCCCTCGTAATTGCTTCATGTCCAGCGGCGCCAATGATATGGGCCCTACCCATGCGATTACGCCAGGCGCTCCGCGCAGCCGGGCATATACGCATGCTTGGGGCGATCTGGATCTTCATGAGTCGACCCCTAATCGCCACCATTCTGCATGGCGTCGCGATATGGGTGTGGCATGTGCCGGCGCTTTTCGAGGCTGCATTGCAAAACGGTCTCTGGCACTATGCGCAGCATGCCAGCTTTTTCGGCACCGGTCTTTTATTCTGGTGGGCACTGCTGCCTCACCCGCGCCGAAGACATGCTTGCGGCAGCGCGGTCATACATCTTTTTTTGACCTCGTTGCATACCGGCCTGCTCGGGGCCTTGCTTGTGGTCTCGCCGCGGCTTTGGTATTCCGAAAATGCAGTCGGCTCAAGCTTGTGGGGTCTTGTACCCCTCGGAGACCAGCAGCTTGCGGGCCTCGTGATGTGGATCCCGTCTGGCCTGATTTATGGCGGAGTAGCGTTGTTCCTGGCCGGTCTCTGGATTCGTACAAGTGGACGGGAGCAGACACCGCTTCGCGTCATCGAGATCGGCGCCGGCGTTTCGACGGATGTTTCGTCTTGACGTCGGCGGGATAACGCAAAACGCCGTCCGGAAGCGCACTTTCGATATCTCCAACGGGATTTGGCCCCGCTTGTTCGAAACCGTCCCCGCGCTTGGCGTTAAGCTGCAGCACATCTGACCCTGCCAGCGCGGCGCGTATCTTCAGCATTCGGACAAGCTCGGGGCGAAGGCCGTCGCCTCTGCCCGCGGCCAGATCATGGAAGGAAGCAAAGGGATACATTCGGCTAATCTTTCAATAGCGAGACTCGTCCCCTCGAGGGTCGTCGTCCGACAATTCAACGCCCCCGCCAAAGGCATGTTCCGGCAATTCCATGGGGTCGGGTTCAAATATTCGCAGGAGATTGGAACCGCGGGGCCGAACCGAAGTTTGACTGCAAAGGAGCCGTCCATGGCAACACCGCCACGTCAAACGCCGGCAGAGAATGCCCATGCTCAGGCTGGGCCTGACAAGACTCCGGGATTTGACCCTGCCGCCGCGCCTCTCAGTACCGACGCAGAAGCGGCAGATGCGCCAAACCTCGCTGGACATAAGCCTCCAGAGAACGCTCCGCGATTCAAGAACGAAGCTAGCTTTGCCGATGCCATGCGACCGATGGAGGATGAAGTCGAAGCCCGGCCCGGCAGCAACTGGCCATTGCTGGTGATTGCCGCGTTGGTTTTTATTGCAGCGGCGGTCTTCGTTGTGGCGAGCCTCGTGCGCTAGCGCTTTGCCTGGCTTTTGCGGGACTTCTTTTGATCTTGCGACTGTCCGATGTCCCCTTTCATGCGGGCAAGGTCCGCCATCGGACACAAAAGCCTCGGCTGCGTGGGGTTGGATATATCGATCTTGTCCCAAGGAATTCGATAAAAGCCACCGTCACGGCGTAACCGAAATGCATCGAGCACTGCCGCGCCTATCGCGGAAGCGGAAAGTCGCTCGAATGCGGCGTAGATGCCGATATGGAATTCGGTAATGACGAGATCGTGCCCGTCCTTTTCGGCGAGAATCTCCTCGATGTAGCCGATGCTTTTCCCGCGTGGCGATAACACGCATCGGCCAACCAGCCGCTCGAGATTGATGGTTGTGGCCATCAGCCTGCTCCCGGGATGCGGCCGACGACGTGGTCGCGCAACCAGTTTTGCCAATCGAAGATTGCCGTCTCGCGGACGTCGATGTCGAACTCGATATCGATGCCGATGTCGCGCACCTTGTTCCAGGCGATCCGATGCGGCTCGCCGTGGCGTTTGCCGCCCAGCCTTGCCGACAGTCCCGCCATCCAGCGTCCGGGCCGTGCACCTAGCCGGCGTGCCAGCGCAATCGATCCTAGTTCGATCGCAACGATCCTTGGTGGCTTGCCTGGCCTCAGTTCCGCCACCAGGCCATCGACCTTGCCGATCTTGACCTGCTCGCGGTCGATCACTTGCTTGTCCAAAATGTCGCGGACCAGATCCATCACGTGCCTCCGAATATTTGCAAGGGGATCGCCACAATCGCCAGCACGAAGCCAAGCGCAATAACAAAGATGACCGCGGCATTCGAGACCATCCCATTGCGATGCTTGCCGACATAGCGCTTGTCGTTCATCAGGAAGAGGAAGGGAATCACGCTGAGAGGCAGGCTGGCAGCCGTCAGCGCCATTGAGAAGATCGTGAGCTTCAGCGGGTCAAGGCCGGCCGCAATCGGTAGGGCGCTGAGAAACAACGCCACCGTGTAAACCGTGCTGAAGCCAGGATTGTCGCGCGGTTTCTGGTCCTCGCCCCATGTCCAGCCGAAACCTTGGGCCATGAGATAGGCCTGCTGCAGTCCAACTTCGAGCACAGCACCGAAGCAAGCTATACCGAGCGAAGCAATGAACAGGACAAAGCCCCAGAAGCCGAATATCGGGATCAGGATCAGCGGCAACTGATGGTAGTCGTCCACCTGGTCTATGCCGTGTGGGGAAAGCACAAGCGCGGCGACGATCAGCACGCTGACGGAAATCGTGCCGCCAAAGCTCATACCCATCGCCGCAATGGCGCGATTGGCCCCGAGATAGCTTTCGTCCCACCGGTCCTCGATCGCTCCCGAGGAGTAAAACATGAATAGATAAGGCGAAATTGACGCCCCAAGAATGCTGACGGCCATGAACCAGTAATTGGCCGCGTCATGGTTTGGCACAGTGGGAATAGCGCCCGCCGCGACCTGACCCCAACCGGGCTTAAGCATCACCGCGCCGACTACAAAACACAGTGTGACCAGCCCGAGAATCGAAACGCCTTTTTCGATAAAGCCGAACGTGCCTTTCCAGAGAAACACCCAGGCCAGCAATGCCACCAGAAGCGCCCACCATTGGAAGCCGATTCCGGTGGCAAGTTCGAGCGCAATGGCAACGCCGCCGATCTCAGCCGACATGACCAGGAGATTGACCAGAAGGACCGCCAGAAGCGGCCAGAGGAAGGCGTTGAAGCCAAATCGCTCCCGAATCCCATCGGCGATGGTATGATGGCTCACGGCAGCGAAGCGGCCTGCCATCTCGACGAGGAAGATGATGCAGATCGTCCCCAGAACGATCGCCCAGATCAGCTGGAAATGGAATGCTGCACCGGCTTGAACGGCTGTCGTCAGTGAACCGACTTCGAGAAAACCACCAACGCTGGTGACAACACCCAACGATATTTCGAGGACCTTCTTCATGGGTGCGGGCTAAAGGATTTGGTATAGGTGGCGGCCAGGGCGGCAATAGCGTTTCGCACATCCCGCTGCGCTCGCTCCACTTTCGCGGGGTTGTTGTCCTGTAATCCCACCTCTGCGTTCGCTACCGCGGCCGCCAGGCGGCTGATGGCCGTGATCAGTCTGGCTCGCTCGGAGACCTCAGGTGAATCGGCTGATTGGATTTGGGTTTCGGCATCGGAGAGCTTCCGGCTGATCGATTGCAGCGTGCGTGACGTATAATTTTGAGGAGCCGCCCCCGCGAGCCAGGCGTCCAGGGCCATCGATGCCGTTTCTGCGGCGGAAGCCGCAGTTCTCAATTGGCTGCCAATCTGGTCTTCCGATGAGGAGCATGCCGATAACACAGCCGGCATCAGGACAAAGCACAGTAAATTAAGTATAGAGTAGCTGAATTTTGTGGTGTTTACACTAGGAATAGCCGAGTTGCTGGCACCCTGATTGCTCTTGCTGACAGAGAACAATCCCATCTTCTTACCACGCGACAATTGAATCTCGCGACCGTACCGACGCGTTTTGTCGAGTCAGACTGAATACGCGATCCACACCCGGCCGAATTCTCCGGCTCGTGTTTCAATCGATGACTGAGGAAAATGTTCCGCAGCGCTGTATGTGGCGAAGGAGTATTCGGTCGGCAGTCCGGTTTGCTCAAAGGGACTCGGTGGCTTGGCCGGCCCGACGGGAACAATCGGTCGAGGGCGGGGTTCTATTTTTTGTCTCTTGCTAGGTGCCCTCCATGAAACCTGCCGTGGCCGATCACATCGAAATAAAGAAATACGAACACCCGACCGGGGGCTGGGGGTCGCTTCGTTCCCTGGCGCGTCACGCGCGCAGCGAAGGCCTGTTGATCTCGGGAATATGGAGCACGCTGCTCAAGCAGAACAAGGCAGACGGCTATATGTGCGTGTCCTGCTCATGGGCGAAACCGGCTGATCCGAGGCCTTTCGAGTTCTGTGAAAACGGCGCTAAGGCCACGATGTGGGATCAGACGAAACTGCGCTGCGGGCCGGATTTCTTCGCGCAGCACAAGGTCGCGGAGTTGCTCGATTGGCCGGACCGGGACTTGGAAAAGCAAGGCCGCTTGACGGACCCCATGCGCTACAATCCGGTCACCGACCAGTATGAACCGGTTGCCTGGGAAAGTGCATTCCGCGAGATCGCCGTCGAGCTCCAGCGGCTCAATCCGAAATCGGTTGTCTTCTACTCCTCCGGCCGTGCCTCGCTGGAGGCCTCATTCATGTATCAGCTTTTCGCGCGCATCTACGGTTCATCCAACCTGCCGGATTCGTCGAACATGTGCCACGAATCGACCTCGGTCGGCCTGCCCGAGTCGATCGGCTCCCCGGTTGGGACCGTTCAACTCGAGGACTTCTCGAAAACTGACATGATGTTCTTCTTCGGCCATAACACCGGCGTCACGGCGCCGCGGCTGCTGCATCCATTGCAGGAGGCACGCCAACGACAGGTGCCAGTGTTCACTTTCAATCCTTTGCCCGAGCGAGGTCTGAAGCGGTTCAAGAATCCGCAAAACCCTGTCGACATGTTATCGCCGGGGCCTGGCACCAAGATGTCCAGCGACTTCTTCCAGGTTCGTTGCGGTGGTGACATCGCAGCCATGACTGGTATCGCCAAGGCGGTGCTTGCGCTCGACGATGCTGCGTGTGAGCGCGCAAGTCAGCGTGTCCTGGACGTCGATTTCATCGCCGAGCACACCCACGGCTTTGCCGAATTCGAATCGTATCTGCGCGACGCCAGCTGGAACGATATCGTCAGACGCTCCGGTATCGCTCAGGCCGATCTGGAGCATGTCGCGAAAATCTACAGCCTTTCCCGTGCTGTAATCGGAAATTACGGCATGGGCCTGACGCAGCACCGGCATGGCACCGAGAATGTCCAGATGCTATGCAACCTGCTGCTGATGCGCGGCAATATGGGCAAACCCGGGGCCGGCATTTCGCCACTGCGCGGCCATTCAAATGTTCAAGGCCAGCGCACTGTCGGCATAACTGAAAAACCCGAACTCGCTCCCTTAGACAGATTCGCCGAGTTCTACGCCTTCGAGCCACCGCGCGAGAAAGGCCTCGACACGGTCGAGACCTGCGAAGGCGTTATCGGGGGATGGGTGAATGGCTTCATCGGACTGGGAGGCAATTTCGTTCGCGCAGTGCCGGAAACCGGCCTGGTCGAAAAGGCTTGGCGTGGACTGGGCATTCATGTCGAGATCGCAACCAAGCTCAACCGCAGCCATCTCATCCCGGGAGCCGTCACCTATCTTCTCCCCTGCCTGTCGCGGCTGGAAAGAGATCACCAGGCAAGTGGCGACCAGACCGTCTCGATAGAAGATTCGACCGCATGCATCCACGGCTCCTTTGGATCGCGGCCTCCCGCGTCGCCAAACCTGCTTTCGGAGCCAAAGATCGTCGCCGAACTTGCCAAGGCGACGGTGCCGAACAAAAGTTCCATCCCATGGGACCAATGGGTTGCTGATTATTCGCGTATCCGCAATGAGATCGAACGGTGCTATCCTCAACACTTCCGCGATTTCAACACGCGGTTTCTCGACCCCGGCGGCTTTCACCGTGATATCAAGGCGTCGAAACGCGTGTGGGAGACACCGAACAAGAAAGCCAATTTCAAGTTGCCGTCGATGCTCGAGGCAAATCCCGATATCGATCTCTCGGGTGACAATGTGCTGACGCTGATCACAGTTCGCTCCAATGATCAGTTCAACACCACCGTCTACGGCTATGACGACAGGCTGCGCGGCATCTACGGAACCCGCATGGTGCTGCTCATGAATGAGGCGGACATCCAGCGTTTCGGGTTAAGTGCGGGGCAGGAAATCGATCTCGAAACCCATGCCGATGATGGTGTGGAGCGGCGCGTGCGCGGTTTACGGGTCACATCCTATTCGATTCCCGAGGGGAACTGTGCCGGCTACTATCCGGAACTCAACCCGTTGGTTCCACTCTGGCATCGGGCAAAGAAAGCTCATGTTCCAGCAGGGAAATCGTTACCAGTCAGAGTTGTTCCCCGAAAGACCCCCGGCCCGTAATGGTCTCCTTTGAAGTATAGATCTCGTTCTGATCCCCTCAGACGCCTTGCTGAAGGCGGCTGAAATATTAGCATCCCTGAGAATGGGTTGCCGTAGCGAATATCTCCCCTGATATGCGCTGTTGAGTCGTTTCACCTTGCCCTTCACTTAAATGGGCACATGTCCACGGCCCTCCAGAGGACTCATTTAGCTGGGTTTTCAAGCATGCCTTGGCGTCAGGTGTTGCCGCATGACATCGCACCGATTTCGAACCAGAAACGACGGTGCTGAGCATCCTTTTACAACCGGCCGCGTTATGTTCTCGGCTTGATGGTAGATTCGTCATGGCAAGGTGCATGAGCTCGTTAATCTGCCGTCGGAAGCGGAGACGATCCTCAATCCTCCCCGCCTTTGCACATAGAATTCAGATCTCATCCAGAAATTTTGTCGCCACCCTTTCGGAAAAGGGTGCGGGACAGGGCCTGAGAGGAGCAACTGCTGCGTCGACATTGTTTCTAACGGGATGCAGCGACTGGCAATCGACGCTTCATGCGCATGGTGCGAACGCCCGAAAAATATTTGATCTCATCTGGAC
>NZ_RZSC01000159.1:0-9951 GCF_003998155.1 Mesorhizobium sp. M1E.F.Ca.ET.063.01.1.1 | reverse complement strand
ACCTTAGTCAAGAACCAGTCCAGCCCGATGCGGTTGGGCTGCCAGGTCCAGGTGCCGATCAGCGCCGCGTCGAAGTCGATGCGGCGCGGGCCTTTGTTCGTCGGCGCCTCGGCGCGGGTCACCAGCGGCAGCACCGCCGAGCGGTCGCCGGAGGCAACGCCGAGCGCGGCGCGGTCTTCCTCGGCCAGCGTGAAGACGAAACGCGCGGCGCGGCAGAGGCGATCCTCCATGACCTCCAGCAGCCTGGCCTCGCGGCGAAACAGCCAGCGTTGAAGAGCGCTGCCAGCCGCGGCGGCGTTCTCCTCGGCCGAACGATGCTCGACATTGTGCGCGACGAAGATCGACGGCCGATCGGCGAGAACCTTCTCAAACGCACCGGCGAACTGCACCGAATTCAGGACATAGCCATCGAACGGCCCGGCACGATCGATCGCGGCGTGAACCTTGGCGTCCGAGACGACACGCAGCTTGACTGAGGAAAAGGTGAGGCCGGAGACAACCGCCTTGCCCAGCCAGATAAGTTTCTGCAGAGCCGGGGCGTTTTCGGTACGCACCTCGACGGCGTCAAGCACGATGGTGTTCTGCGGATCGGACGGCGTCTTTCCCGGCCAGATGAAGCCCATCACCGTGACGCGCGCGCCGGCACGCCGCAGCGCGTCGATGATCGCGGCGTTGGCAATCTCG
The DNA here is from genome assembly GCF_003998155.1 of Mesorhizobium sp. M1E.F.Ca.ET.063.01.1.1. Taxonomy (NCBI): domain Bacteria; kingdom Pseudomonadati; phylum Pseudomonadota; class Alphaproteobacteria; order Hyphomicrobiales; family Phyllobacteriaceae; genus Mesorhizobium; species Mesorhizobium sp. M1E.F.Ca.ET.063.01.1.1. The sequence continues at coordinate 9,267 of NZ_RZSC01000159.1, read as the reverse complement.
TAGCCGGAGGCGAGAGCGCCGTCGGGCACGATCGATGTGGCGAACAGCAGATGCATCTCACCTATCCATTGGTGTAGCCGGTAGCAAAACGCGGTGAAGCCTTGATTAAATGACACCGTCAAAGGCCAAACGCCTTGGTTTTGCGGGGCTCGCCGCGAAAGGTGATTAACGGAGCGTTATCATCGGGCTGCTATCGAGGATCGAACCCACACGGCTGGAAACGGATGATCCCTTTGCCATCGGACGCTTCGGTATCGATTGCGGGGGTATCGATCGCGGGGCGGTCTCCGGGACTCGCCGCGGAGAGCATCGAGGCGGTCGTCACGCTGCCGACCTTCAAGCGTCCCCAGTTGCTGCTGGAAACGCTGGCATCGCTCCGGGCGCAGAAGACCGAGCGGCACTTTGCCGTCATCGTCATGGAAAACGAGGCCGAGGCGCGCGAGGGCGCCACGGCGGCACTACCGTTGTTCGGGCGCGGCGAGATGCCGGGCCTCGTGATCGTCGCGCACGAGCGCGGCAATTGCAGCGCCTACAATGCCGGCTGGCAGACGGCGATGCTTTATTTCCCAAACTTCAAACATCTTCTCGTCATCGACGACGATGAGATTGCCGCGCCCGATTGGCTGGAACGCATGTGCAAGACAGCCGAGACGCTTCGAGCCGATATCGTAGGCGGGCCGCAAGTGCCGGTGTTCGCCGATCCCTCCCATGCGAGATGGGCCGATCACCCCGTCTTCGCGCCCCCATACCGGCAAACGGGCCGCGTGCCGGCGCTCTATTCGTCCGGCAACCTGCTGGTCGGGCGCAATGTGCTTATCGCCATGGGGCCGCCCTTCCTCGATCTCAGGTTCAACTTCATGGGCGGCGGCGATTCCGATTTCCTGAGCCGCGCCGCCCAGAAAGGTTTCGTTCTCGGCTGGTGCGCCGAGGCAAAGGTCAGGGAAACGATTCCGGCCCGTCGCGTGGAAGCCGACTGGATCCGCGCCCGCAGCCTGCGCAACGGCGTCATCTCCACGCTCGTCGAGAAGAAAAAGCGTGCGGGCACGCGGTTCGCCGGCGCCAAGGTTCTGCTGAAGAGCCTGGCGCTGCTTGCCGCCTCGCCGCTGCGCGGCGCCATCCGGCTGGCACGCACGGGCTCGATGACAACAGGCCTTTACCCGATCTATGTCGCGCTCGGCCGGGTGCTTGCCGAACTCGGATATGCCAATGAGCAGTACCGGCAGCCTGAGAAGAACTGAGCGCGCGCCGCTCAGCGCCGCCTTCACGCGCGAGGGCATTGCGACGGCAATCGCGGCGCTGCTCTTCACCGTCATCATCGTCTCGTTCCGGCCCTTCCAGCCTGCGGGCGCGGAACTCACCGGCGACGGCGGCGACATCGTCAACCAGCTCGGCTTCGGATCGCTCGGCGCCATCTCCATCTTCTCGCTGCTCGCCTTCGCCGATCCGCGCGTCGTGCGCTCGCTCATCAGCCCGTCCTGGGCGCTGATGCTGGGCTTCTTCTTCCTGTCGGTGATCCTGGCGACCGATCCGCCCTCCGCCATGCGCGCCGCCTCCTTCACCATGATCGGCATCATCACCATGGCGACGATCCTGGTGCTGCCGCGCGACGCCGACTCCTTCGCCAAGGTCATCATCTTCACCGCAGTGATGGTGATGGGTCTTTCCTATGTCGGGCTCATCGTCTTTCCGCACGAGGCATTGCACACCGCCGACTCGCAAGAGCCGGAGCATGCGGGCCTGTGGCGCGGCGTCTTCACTCACAAGAACATCGCCGGGCCGGTGATGGCCTGCTTCAGCTTTGCCGGACTCTATCTCTGGCGGCGCGGGCAACGCTGGTGGGGCATCGGCATCTTCTCAGCGGCAATGATCTTCATGCTGCATACCGGCTCGAAGACGACCGCCGGACTGGTGCCGTTCTCGATCCTGATCGTGGTGCTGCCAAGCCTCATCGGCGTGCGGATCGGCACGCCGATCCTGTTTCTGTCCGCGATCGTCGCGACCGCGGTCGGCACGCTCGGCATCGTCTTCATCCCGCCGGTGAAGCAATTGGCGGCGGTCTATTTCCCGAACCTCACCTATACCGGCCGCACCACGCTGTGGGAGTTTGCCGGCGAGATGCTGGCGAAGCGGCCCTGGACCGGCTATGGCTATGAGAGCTTCTGGGGAACGCCGCTGCTGCTCAATCAGGACCAGCCCTTCGACCGGCCCTGGGACATCCGAAACATCGTGCACGGTCATGACGGTTATCTCGACATCGCGGTGCTGATGGGCATCCCCGCGCTTTGCGTGGCGGTCTACACCTTCCTGATCGCGCCGCTCGGGGACTACATGCGCGTTCCGTTGCGCAAGGAAAACATCTATCTCGGCGACTTCTTCATGATGGTGGTGCTGTTCACCGCGCTCAACGGCTTCCTCGAAAGCTTCTTCTTCCGCCGCGCCGACCCGGTCTGGCTTTTCCTCGTGCTCAGCGTGCTCGGCCTGAGGCAGGTTTCGCTGCGGCCGATTCCGGCCCGCTGCCCCCACTGATCCGCGAGCGGGCGACCGATCCCTCCCGACAGGGCTTTCCCGCCGCCGCGCGACCGTTTATGGGAGGAGCCTTCTTTCGGAGGCTTCCATGACCATCAGGCTCGTTCTCGCCGGTTGCGGCAATATGGGTTACGCGATGCTCTCGGGCTGGCTGAAATCCGGCAAGCTTGAGCCGTCCGCGGTGTTCGTGGTCGAGCCCAATGCCGAATTGCGCAAGCGCGCCGAACATCTTGGTTGCCGCGTTGCGGCCGGCGCTTCCGGCGTTCCGGCCGATGCCGTGCCCGATCTCGTCGTCATCGCCGTGAAGCCGCAGGTCATCCGCGATGTGCTCGTCGCTTACAAGCGCTTCGGTGACGGCAGGACCACCTTCGTCAGCATCGCCGCCGGCACGCCGGTCGCCACCTTCGAGGAGATCCTCGGCGATCTCGCGCCGATTGTCCGCTGCATGCCGAACACGCCGGCGGCGATCGGCAAGGGCATGATGGTGGTGTTCTCCAACCCGCTGGTCCTGGACGACGTCAGGCGTTTCGTCGCCGAACTGCTCTCGGCGAGCGGTGTCGTGACGACGATCGATGACGAGAGCCTGATGGATGCCGTGACGGCGGTCTCCGGCTCCGGCCCGGCCTATATCTTCCATTTCATCGAAGCGCTGACGGTTGCCGCCGAGAAGGCCGGCCTGCCGGCCGAGACAGCCAAGCTGCTCGCCATGCAGACCGTCTACGGCGCGGCCTCGCTCGCCGCCGAAAGCGACGAGGAGCCGGGCGTGCTGCGCCAGCAGGTCACCAGCCCCAACGGCACGACGGCGGCGGCGCTTGCCGTGCTGATGGGAGAGGACCGGCTGACGAAGCTTTTGACCGACGCGGTGGAAGCGGCGCGGCTCAGGTCGATAGAGCTGGGGAAGTAGCGCTCGCGCCGTACAGCATCTCGTCCTGCAGCCGGCGCAAGGCATAGAGCCTGGTCGTCTTGTCGGGCGCGGCGTTGTCGCTGGTCAGCAGTTCGCCCTTCCTGACCGGCTTCAACACCTTGCCGCCCTCGAGCAGCCCGACCGGCACGGCGCGGCTGGCGCGTGCCTCGCCGACCGTCATGGTCCAGGAGCGGTAGCAGGTCTCGCCGATGGCATCGAAGGTTTCGCCGGCGGCGAGATCGCGCTTGGCGACGGCGCAGACCTCGGCCACCGGTTTCGGCAGCGGCACCATGTCGGGCCGGCCGTAGAGCATGATGCGGGCCGCGGTCAGCGGCACCTCCAGCGAGGTCAGGTGGTAGGGCCTGAAGAAGCTGTAATAGGGGCCGTGGCCAACATGGAGGTCGTCCATCCGCTCGACGACGCGCGGATGCGTCGCCTCGACGATGACGAAGACGCCTGGCGCAACCCCCTTGCCGACGGTGTAGTCGACGACACCCTTCCTCGACAGGATGCCGCCGTCCTCGCGCGGGATGAGCACCTTGGCGAGCTGGTCGCGGTCGGCCTTCGGGCCATGCATGCCTGGAACATCGGGCGCCAGGCCGGTGGCGTTGGCGATGGCGCACATCTCGACCATGGTCTTGGAACCGTCGACGAATTCGACCAGCATGCGCGGATTCATGTTCCGGCGCAGCGCTTCCTCGCGATAGTCGTCGGGAACGGCGTCGTGGTTGAGCGGGTTGTTCTTGCCCTTGCCGGCCGAGACTATGGTGTAGCCGAGCGCCGAGGCGAACTCGATCAGCTCCATGCAGCTCGACGGCTCGTCGCCGGCGCCGACCGAATAGACGACGCCCAGGCGATCGGCCTGCTGCTTGAGATAGCAGCCGATGGTGACGTCGGCCTCGACATTCATCATCACCAGATGCTTGCCATGCTCCATGGCCATCAGGTCGAAATCGGCGGCGACGCCGGGCTTGCCGGTGGCGTCGATGACGACGTCGATCAGCGGATTGGTGACCAGCATCTCGTTCGAAGTGATGGCGATCCTGCCGCTTTCTATCGCCTGGCTGACTTTGGAGGCGGTCTCGGCTTCGGCAGCCATTGCGTCGTCGCCATAGGCGATGCGAATCGCCTCGCGTGCCGTGTGCGGGCGGCGGGTGGAGATGGCGGCGACCGAAATGCCCGGCATCAGCATGCCCTGCGTCACCAGATCGGTGCCCATCTCGCCCGAGCCGATGACGCCGATGCGCACGGGACGGCCCTCGGCGGCGCGCCGGGCGAGATCGCGGGCAAGCCCGGTCAGGGCGACATTTGTCATACAAGAACGTCCATGCTTTGCTTTCAGCCCGCAATACAGGGATCGGTCCCCGTTTGCCAACAAAACCAGCCGCACATGGCAATTTCCGGCGCATGCCTTGCAGAACCGGAGCAGATTTCTTGCAGCAAGATGTCGCCGGGACCGTGGCTTTCCTTGCCTCGTCCGCAACCTCGCCGATCACCGGCGCAACATCCTCGGCCGGTCGATGGCCTAGGCTCGACGTCCCTCGAGTGAGAGCGCTGCCTCGGCGTCACCGGACACGCCTTGCCGACGAAGAGGGTTAACAAAGTCACCATAGAGGCCGGGCGATTCCTGGCCCAGCTTAGCTATTTGTTTAGAAAATCGCGATCGTGGCGGGACTGTCCGCATCGCAACCCAGAGGCGCACCGTGTTTCTGTGCTATTTTTGCTACAACCGCTCGGACTAATGACCCGAAACCTCGCTTTTGATGGACTCGAAATCATTAAGCGCTCACATCTTCGGAAAATCTGCTAGATACTGGCCGAAAGCTCTGGTGGCAGGCTCGGGCAAATAAGCGCTAAAAAAACAATAGGGCGCGGGGATAGTCACGGGGTTAAAATGACCAGGACGGGTAAAGTGACCGTCGGCTGGCGCTTTGCGCTTGCCATGACGGTGTCGATGCTGACTTGTGGAAGCGCCAGCGCACTCACACTCAAGGAAGCCGTAGCAGTCGCCGTCGAGTCCAATCCTGAGATTGGGCAGGCGATCGAAAACCGCGAAGCCATCGAATTCGAGCTGCGCCAGGCAAAAGGCCTCTATCTTCCCAGCGTCGATCTGGAAGCGTCGACAGGCGCCCGCCGCCTGGACAATCCTTCCCGTCGCGCGATCGGCGAGGAGCATGACGCCCTCTATCCGAACGAGGCCGACCTCACCGTTACGCAGACGCTTTATGACAGCGGGGCAAGGCGGGCCGAATTGAACCGCCAGGCCTCCCGCGTCGACGGAGCGTCTTTCAGAGTGCTGGAGCGGTCCGAGTTTATCGGGCTTGCCGTCGTCCAGGACTACCTTGAATACATGCTGCAGGGGTCGATCGTCGCCGAAGCGAAGAAAAACCTCGCCTTCCATCAGTCTATACTCGGCGACATCAAGCAGGGCATCGCCGGCGGCGCGCTCAACGATGCCGACCGGCAACAGGCCGAGGAGCGCCTTTATGCCGCCAAGGCGCGCGTGCAAGAGGCCGCGGAGGAGCTCGAAGCCGCCAAGATCCGGTTCTTCAAGAATGTCGGCAAGCCGCTGACCAATGCGTCGCGGCCGGCCGATGTCGCCGGCGCGCTGCCGCGCTCGCTCGATGACGCGATCGGGCTCGCCAGGCAGAGCAATCCGCGCGTCCATATGGCCAACAGCGACATCGACGCGGCGGCCTCGCTGGTCGACGCCGCGCGGGCGAAATACGGCCCCACGATCACGGCCGAGGGCGTCGCCCGGGGTGGATCTGACATCGACGGCGACGATGGCGACACCAGCGACCTGCAGGCGCGCGTCGTGCTGCGCTGGAACCTCTATCGCGGCGGCATCGACAAGGCCAACGAGCAGGAGCAGATCCGCCGCACCAGCGAGCAGCGTCTTGCGCTGCATCAGGTGCTGCGCGAGATCGAGGAAGCCGTACGCACCTCATGGGACCGCCGCTTCCGCCAGGCGGAACTCGCACAGACACTGCGGCTGCAGGCCGCCACCAACGAAAAGCTGGTGGCTTCCTACCGCGAGCAGTTCAAGGTCGGACAGCGCTCGCTGCTCGACGTGCTCGACGCGCAGAACACGCGTTTCAACACCGCAACGCTGGCCGACACCTCGTCCTATGCGTCGCTGTTTGCCGAATACCGGCTGCTGGCCGCGACCGGGCAGTTGCTGAAGACGCTGAACATCCAGCCGGCCAAGCAGGCCACAGCCTACGCGCGAACGGAATTCGGCGTGCCGGAGACGGCCGACACCGAAACCTATGCGCGGACGCCGTCGGAGCAGAAGAACGATCTGCCGTTCGACATCCTCGCGCCGGTCAGGAAGAAGCAGCCGATGTAAGCATCGATCTCTGGTCCTTCGGGGCAGATCGTGAACCAGCAGCCCAACATCGTTTCGCCCAAGGAGGCTTTCAAAGCCTGCTTCTCGGCGATTGCAGCCTATCTCGGCCGGCCGAGCGCGGAGACCGTGCTGTTTGCCGGGGTGCCGATTTCGGAAACGCGCATCGAGCCGGACGACATCAGGCACCTCGCCGAACGCATCGGCCTCGAGGTCCGGGAGTTCAGCCATCGCGATTTCGTGCGCGGCCGCGTCGATCTTCCGGCTATCGTCTTCCGCACCAATCAGTTGCCGGTCGCGCTGCTCGCCGAGACCGAGACCGGGCAATATCTGACGGCTCCGCAGGAAGACGGACGAACCGCGATCAGCAAATCGGAGCTCGCCGGGAGCTACATCAGCGGCGGAGCCTCATTCTCGATCACCTATGCCAACACCGCCGAGGAGATGACGGTAGGCAAGGCGCCGAGGATCGAAAGGCGCCACTGGCTGACCGGAACGATGGGGGCGTTCTGGCGCACCTATTCGAAGGTCGTGCTGTCGGCGATCTTCATCAACATGCTGGCGATCGCCTCGCCGATCTTCACCATGAACGTCTACGACCGCATCCTACCGAACAAGGCAGTGTCGACGCTCTGGGTGCTGGCGATCGGAATCGGCGCGGCGATCCTGTTCGATCTGTTGCTGAAGACGGCCCGCGCCTCGCTCATCGACTACGCCGGACGCAAGGCGGATCTCAGGATTTCCTATCTGCTGTTCGAGAAAGTGCTCAACTCGTCCTTGTCGGCGCGGCCGGGGTCGACCGGCGAATACGCGAACCGCGTCACGCAATACGAGTTCGTGCGCGAGTTCTTCACCTCGAACACCATCAGCGTCTTCATCGACACGGCTTTCGTCTTCGTCTTCCTCTTGGTCATCTACGCCATCGGCGGCTGGCTGGTGATCATACCGGCGCTGGCCTTCCTGTTTTCCATCATCGTCGGCCTGGTCACGCAGCGGCGTATCGGCAGACGAGTCGCCGCTTCCATGAACGAGGCAGCGCAGCGCCAGGCGCTCCTGGTCGAATCCATCTCCACGCTGGAAACGATCAAGTCGCTGCGCGCCGAGGCCTACCTGCTGCGCAAATGGGGCGAGCATTCGAAGAACGCGGCCAACACGTCGGAAAAGATCAAGGAGCTTTCGGCCGCCGCCGGCAATGTCACCGGCGCAATCCAGCAATTCGTGACCGTCGCGCTGGTGGTTGCCGGCGCCTATGCCTTCTCGGAAGGCCAGGTCTCGACGGGCGCGATCATCGGCACGGTCATGCTGGCCGGCCGCGCGGTCGCGCCGCTCGGCCAGATCGCCATCACGCTCTCCCGTTTCCGGCAGGCCATGCTGTCGCTCAGGATCATCAACACGATCATGTCGCAGCCGGAGGACCGGCCCGACACGGTCGGCTTCGTCAACCGGCCGATCCGCAGCGGCGCGCTCGTCTTCAAGAATGTCGGCTTCGCCTATCCGGGCACCGAAAACGAGGTCCTGAGCGGGCTGAACATCGCGGTCAAGGCCGGCGAGCGGATCGGCATCATCGGCCGCATCGGCTCCGGCAAGACGACGATGGGCCGTCTGGTCGGCCGGCTCTTCCTGCCGACCTCCGGCGAACTGCTCATCGACGGCATCGACATGCGCCAATATCACCCGTCTGAAGTGCGCGCCGCAGTGGGCATCGTCGCGCAGGCCGGCGACCTTTTTTCGGGCACGGTCAAGGAAAACCTTTTGATGGCCGCTCCGGAAGCGACCGACGAGGAGATCATCGACGCCGCGAAGGCTGCGGGCGTCGACGACTTCGTCTCGCGCCATCCGCGCGGCTACGACATGAATGTCGGCGAGCGGGGCACCAATCTGTCGGGCGGCCAGCGGCAGGCGGTGGCGATCGCGCGGTTGCTGCTGACCAAGCCGAAGATCGTCTTCCTGGACGAGCCGTCGGGTTCGATGGACCTCGCCTCGGAACGGCAGTTGATCAAGCAGCTCAAGGTCGCATTCGACCGCAACACGACGCTGATCGTGTCGACCCACCGCTACAGCATGCTGGAGCTGGTCGACCGTCTCATCGTCATCGAGCAGGGCCGCGTGGTCGCGGACGGAGCGAAGGAACAAGTCATCCAGGCATTGCAAAAGGCGAATGCCTGACCGGGGCACGTTGGGGAATGTTTGCAAGGGAAGATCGGCCGCCGCTTTTCGCATCGGCGTCCGTCTACATCATAGGGGCCCTGTTCGTGGCCTTCACCGCCTGGGCATCCTTTGCCGAGGTCGACGAGATCGCGCGCGGCGACGGCAAGGTCATTCCCGCCTCCAAGACGCAGATCATCCAGGCGAGCGAGGCCGGCGTCGTCCAGGAGATCGCCGTGAAAATCGGCCAGACCGTGAAGAAGAACGACCTGATCATCCGGCTCGACAACTCGGGCAACACCTCGAGCCTTGGCGAAGAGCAGGCCAAGGCGCGAGCGCTGCA
>NZ_RZSC01001599.1:0-458 GCF_003998155.1 Mesorhizobium sp. M1E.F.Ca.ET.063.01.1.1 | reverse complement strand
CTGTCCATCGTCTCCTGGGTGGCGGCGGCCGCGGCGGCCTTCTTCTTCTACAAGCCGGTGCTGCCCTACGTTCAGCCCTATGTCGACAACGACAAAATCGCCATGGCGGCGGCCGCCGGCATCGTCTTCGTCATCGCGCTGATCGTCGTTTCGGTGATCACCATGAAGATCGCCGACTGGATCATCGATTCGCGCATCGGCGCGCTCGACCGGACGCTCGGCTTCCTCTACGGCGCGGCACGCGGCGTCCTGGTCGTCGCGGTGGCGCTTTTGTTCTTCAACTGGCTGGCCGGCGCCAAGGCTCCTGCCTGGGTCGCCAACGCCAAGTCGCGGCCGCTGCTCGAGACGATCGGCGCCAAGCTCGAAAGCGTGCTGCCGGAGAATACGGAAGAGCTGGTCAACAAATACACGCATAAGGGCACGCCCACGACCGAGGCGCCGGCAACGTCCGACCAGCC
>NZ_RZSC01001598.1:0-460 GCF_003998155.1 Mesorhizobium sp. M1E.F.Ca.ET.063.01.1.1 | reverse complement strand
CTGTCGGAGGAGCTCGAGGATCCCTTCGGCACCCAGCCCAACGACCTTGCGCTCGATGGCCTTTGCCGCGTCTGCGAAATCTCGGTGTTCGAGGCGCTCGGCGAGCCGGCGCCGAAGATGATCCCGGCCGAACGGTTCTACTTCTCCTGAGGCCACCAGGAGCCTTGCCGTCCGGTTTGCGATCCGGATGGGGCGCTGCCCGCATTCCCCCTCGATACCGCGCCGCTTGACTCGGCCGGCGGCCTCTCGTATAGAACCAAAAGGTTATATAACCATCTGGTTCAATAAATATGACGACCGATAGCCTCAGCCTGACCCTCGCGGCCCTTGCCGATCCGACCCGACGCGCCATCCTGGCGCGGCTGGCGCTCGGCGAGGCCTCGGTTACGCAGCTGGCCGAGCCGTTTGCCATGAGCTTTCCGGCGGTGTCGAAGCACCTCAAGGTGCTCGAGCGCGCCGG
>NZ_RZSC01001597.1:0-461 GCF_003998155.1 Mesorhizobium sp. M1E.F.Ca.ET.063.01.1.1 | reverse complement strand
CCATAGGCTTATAACGCAAACGGGCTTCAAGCGCTCCGTCACAAATATATAGTTATGCAAGTCCTTGAGGCCGAGGGCATCGAGTTTCTGAATCACGGAAGCCCAGGCTTTCGTTTGAAGGCTGGACAAAAGTGAGACGCACGCGCGAAGATTTGTTGGATGACGATCCAATCACTCTCCAGGAAGCTTCCGACCTTTTGCTGCGCGGCGTGGTGTCCGTGGCTGCGCTTCGTTCCGAAATTAAGCGAGGCAACCTGGTTGTGGAGCGAATTGGGAAAAACCTCTACACACCTCTCCAGCACACATCCGAGAGATGCGCAGGCGATGTCTCGTGCCCCAGAAACGGGTCGGTTCCGATTAATGCTTGGCGTGACTGCTTATGGCATGCTGTCGTAAAATGAGGCTACATCATATCGAGACCCCTCTCCATTTCAGCCCGACAGATCACGGCAATATGCAAA
>NZ_RZSC01001596.1:0-461 GCF_003998155.1 Mesorhizobium sp. M1E.F.Ca.ET.063.01.1.1 | reverse complement strand
GGCGGCGGCGAAGATCTTCGGCAGCTCGGCGCGCAACTCCTCGCGCAATTTGTAGTCGAGATTGGCGAGCGGCTCGTCAAGCAGGACGAGGCTGGCGTTCTTGACGATGGCGCGCGCCAGCGCGGTGCGCTGCTGCTGACCGCCGGAAAGGCTGAGCGGCGTGCGGTCGAGATAGGGCGTGAGCTTCAGGAGTGCCGCGGCGTTGCGCACTTCCTTGTCGATCTTCGACTGCTCGGCGCCGGCGACCCTGAGCGGCGAGGCGATATTCTCGTAGACTGTCATCGCCGGGTAATTGATGAACTGCTGGTAGACCATGGCGACGTTGCGCTTCTGGACCGGCTGGCCGGTGACATCCTTGCCGTCGAACCAGACCGAGCCTGACGTCGGCGCGTCGAGACCGGCCATCAGCCGCATCAGGCTGGTCTTGCCTGACAGCGTCGGGCCGAGCAGCACGTTGAGCG
>NZ_RZSC01001595.1:0-461 GCF_003998155.1 Mesorhizobium sp. M1E.F.Ca.ET.063.01.1.1 | reverse complement strand
CCATTGCGCCATCGCAATGAGCTGCCGGCAGCTCGCCATGGCCGGCCGTTTCCTCGCCAATGGCGGCCGGAATCCGGCGACCGGGCATTCGGTGGTGTCGGCCGAACGCGCGCGCCGCATCGGCGCGCTGATGCTGACCTGCGGCCACTATGACGGCTCCGGCGACTTCGCCTTCCATGTCGGCATTCCGGGGAAAAGCGGTGTCGGCGGCGGCATATTGGGGATCGTGCCGGGCGTCGCCTCGCTCGCCGTCTGGTCGCCCGGCCTTAACGAAAACGGCAACTCCAAACTCGGCTCCATCGCGTTGGAGAAGCTTGCCAGGATGATGAACTGGTCGATCTTCGCGCCTTGACGCGGGTTCGGGTGCGCGTGACCGCAAGCACCGGAAAAGAAAAATCCCGCACCAGATGGCGCGGGATTCTCCTTAAAAGATAAGCCTAACAGGCTGAAAACCCTAGAAG
>NZ_RZSC01001594.1:0-462 GCF_003998155.1 Mesorhizobium sp. M1E.F.Ca.ET.063.01.1.1 | reverse complement strand
GAGTCCGATTTTTGGCCGATGCGCTTCGGAGCCGATCCACCCACCCTCCAGCACCAGGATCGCTTCCGAAGCGGTCCCGCCCTGACCGCTCATCGGATCATGAAAAGTTTAAGGAACCAGCTTGTAGCCGCCGCTTTCTGTCACAAGAATTTCGGCATTGGAAGGATCGCGCTCGATCTTCTGGCGCAGCCGGTAGACATGGGTTTCCAGCGTGTGCGTGGTGACGCCTGAATTGTAGCCCCAGACTTCTTCCAGAAGCACGTCGCGCGTCACCACCTTCTGTTCGGCGCGATAGAGGTACTTGATGATCGAAGCCTCCTTTTCGGTCAGCCGCACCTTGGCGCCGCGCTGGTCGATCAGCAGCTTCTGGCTTGGCTTGAAGGTATAGGGGCCGACCGAGAAGGTGGCGTCCTCGCTCTGCTCATGCTGGCGCAGTTGCGCGCGGATGCGGGCAAGCAGCAC
>NZ_RZSC01001593.1:0-462 GCF_003998155.1 Mesorhizobium sp. M1E.F.Ca.ET.063.01.1.1 | reverse complement strand
CCACCGTATCGGCCCCCTTGAGCAGCGACGACACGCCGACGCTGACGGTGACCTCGATCGCCTTGCCCTCATGGCCCATCGCAAACGGCAACTGGGCGATTTCGGCGCGGATGCGTTCCGCGACCTTTTCCGCCACCGCGCCCTCCGTGTCGGGCATCACCACCACGAACTCCTCGCCGCCGAAACGGCAGGCGAGATCGATGCCGCGCACGTTCTTGCGCAACCGCCGCGCGAACTCGCGCAGCACGTCGTCGCCGCCGTCATGGCCATGCGCATCGTTGATGGATTTGAAGCGGTCGAGGTCGGTGATCATCACCGACAGCGGACGCCGCCGCGCCACCGCGCGGTCGAACAGCGTCTGCAGATGGCTGTCGAGGTAGCGGCGGTTGTGCAGCCCGGTCAGCCCGTCGGTCACCGCCATCTCGATGGTCTGGGTGACGCTGGCGCGCAGCTGGTCGTTGT
>NZ_RZSC01001592.1:0-464 GCF_003998155.1 Mesorhizobium sp. M1E.F.Ca.ET.063.01.1.1 | reverse complement strand
CCTGGGGCCGCTTCCTGCAGAAGTCGGCCTCCGCCCCGATCGGATCGCCCACGCCCTTGCCGCCGTCGGCGCGGCGATTGACCCACAGATCGCCCGTGGTCGTGAACAGCAACAGCTCGGTGATATCTGTCGCGCCGCGCGGCACCTGCCAGCGCGCCGGCAGCTTGCCGCCGACCTGTGTGCCACCTTCCCCGGGATTTGCCAGTCCTGTCACGTCGAACAGCGCAACGTCGGTGAGCGTCCACCAGTAGCGCAGCAACTCCGACCCGATGCGCTTGCCCTGGTGGGGCTTGCCCGCTCCGTTTACGCCGCGGAACTGTCCGTCGGATCCGGCTGCGACTTCAGGTGCGAATGCAAAGGGTATCGAGATCAGCACGTCGGGCCAGACGCTGTTTGCCTCGGTTGCCTGTGTGTGATCCTCGGCGAGATAGCCGATGACGCGATAGCTGTCATCGGTCAACGCC
>NZ_RZSC01001591.1:0-465 GCF_003998155.1 Mesorhizobium sp. M1E.F.Ca.ET.063.01.1.1 | reverse complement strand
GTCATAGCCGATGTCCTGCAGCCTGCGATCCGGATCGAGATGATTGTAGAGGTCGCGCCGTGCCGCGCGCCGCTTCGGCTCGATCATCTTCAGATGATAAAGGTTGAGACCGCTGTCCCTGAGTTTGAGGCGGAGGTCTTCGGGGAACCAGGCGCCATGCAAATCCGTCGACCGATAGCGATCCGGATGGTAGGCGCTGAACAGCCTGTGCTGCATCTTCTGCCCCCAGGGCCCGTCGACGCGGTAGCTGTCCGGCGTGTACATTTCCAGCGTCCGGAATCCCCAGGCGATGCGCCGCGACCGGCTGGTCAGTTGGCCAATTTGATCGGCGACCGCGTTTTCCAACCTCTCGTCGGGGTCCATTGCCAGGATCCAATCGGCGCCGGCCTCGAGGGCCGCAGCCAGCAGGGCACGCCGCCTCGTCGGCTCGCTGCTGAACATCTCGTCCGAACCACGATCGTCATA
>NZ_RZSC01001590.1:0-465 GCF_003998155.1 Mesorhizobium sp. M1E.F.Ca.ET.063.01.1.1 | reverse complement strand
GCCGAAGACCTCCTGATCACAAAAGGCGCAGTGCAGAATGTCCTGAACGCCTGTGGGTTTGTTCGAACCGCAAAAGGGTCACAACCCTTGGACGACACGCTTCGCGCCGCAATCGACGAGAAGTTCCGACGATGGAGCGCGGACGGCTATCGTGTCCTGGGAGTGGCAATCCGCCACATCAAAAGCCAGGGCGCCGGATCTAGGAAGGAGGAGACCGATCTGACGTTCGCTGGCTTCCTGCTCTTCCTCGATCCGCCGAAGGACGGCGTCATGGAGACGCTGGCGGCACTCGCTCACCGCGGCATTACCGTGAAGGTCATTTCGGGTGACAACCGTTACGTCACCGCGCACCTTGTTGACGCACTCGGCCTGCGGGCTGACAGGATCATGACCGGTGAAGACCTGTCGAAACTGACAAAGAGCGGACTTTTCGCAGGCGTCCAGCAGACCGATCTCTTCGTGGAG
>NZ_RZSC01000158.1:0-9991 GCF_003998155.1 Mesorhizobium sp. M1E.F.Ca.ET.063.01.1.1 | reverse complement strand
GATTCAATGCAGGGTTGAAACCTGAGCGCAATTGGCGCGAGATCGCCGGCGGTGTCAAGCTGAAATAGTGGAAAATGAGAATATGGCAAGAATTACAAAAATTCGGGGCAAGTTCTCCCTGTCGTCAAAGGCGGAATTCGAAAAAAACGAAAGTCTCCCGAACGTATAGCGCACGGGAGACACTCGCGGAAGATTGCTGACGTGACGTCAACCTTGGCTCTGATGGGTGACGATCACTGGGATCAAAAGATCGCCCCAGTTGCCGTCTCCGCCGTGGTGCCTGGCGGAGCGCACCAGTTCCACCGACACGCCGGCCTCGACTGCCTTCATCACCGACTGGTTCAGCCTGTGCAGGTCGTTGGCAAGCATGCGGATCGTCGCCTGCTGGTCGACGCTCATCGCGCTCGACTGTTCTTCGGCCCTTTCCTTGACGCGGCTGATCGATGCCATTGCTGTTCTCCTCGATGTAAGTGCCCTTAGGGCGTTTCCTCTGACTTTTCTTCTGTTACTCGGCCGCCGGCCTGAACTGGTCGTGCTCGGTCGATTCATGCATGGCGGTGGTCGAAGACTGGCCGCCGGTGATCGCCATCGAGACGGCATCGAAATAGCCGGTGCCGACCTCGCGCTGGTGCTTGGTCGCGGTGTAGCCGTGGGCTTCCGCCGCGAATTCGGCCTCCTGCAGTTCCGAATAGGCCGCCATCTGGCGGTCCTTGTAGCCGCGGGCCAGCTCGAACATGCCGAAGTTCAACTGATGGAAGCCGGCCAGCGTGATGAACTGGAACTTGTAGCCCATCGCGCCGAGTTCCTTCTGGAACTTCGCGATCGTCGCGTCGTCCAGGTTCTTCTTCCAGTTGAACGACGGCGAGCAGTTGTAGGCGAGCAGCTTGCCCGGATGATGCTTGCGCACGCCTTCGGCGAACTTCCTTGCCTGCTCGAGATCCGGCTTCGAGGTTTCGCACCAGATCAGGTCCGCATGCGGTGCGTAAGCGACGGCGCGCGCGATGCAGGACTCGATACCGTTCCTGATATGGTAGAAGCCTTCGACCGTGCGGCCGGCGTCGTAATCGACGAAGGGCCGGTCACGCTCGTCGATATCCGAGGTGAGCAGCTTCGCCGCTTCCGCGTCGGTGCGTGCAACCACCAGCGTCGGCGTCCCCATCACGTCGGCCGCAAGCCGCGCCGCGTTGAGGTTGCGGATATGCGCCGCGGTCGGGATCAGAACCTTGCCGCCGAGATGGCCGCACTTCTTCTCCGATGCCAGCTGGTCCTCATAATGGACGCCGGCGGCGCCGGCCTCGACGAAGGCCTTCATGATCTCGAAAGCGTTGAGCGGCCCGCCGAAGCCTGCCTCGGCGTCGGCGACGATCGGCGCGAACCATGTGTCGACCGAAAGCCCCTTGCCCTCGGACGTCTCGATCTGGTCGGCGCGCTGCAGCGTGCGGTTGATGCGCTTGACCAGCTCAGGCGCCGCATTGGCCGGGTAAAGCGACTGATCTGGATACATGGCCGATGCGGTGTTGGCGTCCGCCGCCACCTGCCAGCCCGACAGGTAGATCGCCTTCAGCCCGGCCCGAACCTGCTGCATGGCCTGGTTGCCCGACATGGCGCCTAGCGCATTGACGAAGTCTTCCTCGTGAATGAGCTTCCACAGCCGGTTCGCACCATTTTCGGCAAGCGTCTGGCGAATCTGGACCGAGCCGCGCAGCCGCTTCACGTCTTCCGGCGAGTACGGCCGTTCGATGCCGTCGAAACGGCCTTCGGGCGCGGATGGGACAAGGTTGTAAAAATCGGTCATTGGGTCACTCCAGATCGTTCGTAGCCATGTCTTGGAACGCCGCGCCTGTGGAAGGATTTGCGCCGTCGGTATATGACATCATTTACATTGCGCTGCGAAAAACCGCGAATGAAACCAGCGTTTCGGCCGAAAAATAAGGGAAAATCTGTGTTGCATTTGACAAAGGGTCGCTGTAAATTTGTCAAACTTGTAAATGCCGACATTGATGCTGAGTGCGGAAAAGTATGTAAATTCTTGTCAAGGACATTGGGTTGGCCGACCAGAAGATTTTCGCCGGGCCGCGCATCCGCCGCCTTCGCAACGCCAAGGGCCTGACCCAGACGGCGATGGCCGAGGGGTTGGGCATATCGCCGTCCTACCTCAACCTCATCGAGCGCAACCAGCGGCCGCTGACGGTGCAGCTGATCCTCAAGCTGGCATCCGTCTACAAGATCGACCCGCACGAATTGCAGGGCGAGACCAAGGGATCGATCGCGGCGCTGAAGGAGATGTTCGGCGATCCGCTGCTGGCCGGTGAATTGCCGGGCGACCAGGAACTGATCGATCTCGCCGAGACCGCGCCCAATGCTTCCGCTGCGATGGTGAAGCTGTTTCGCGCTTATCGCGAGCAGGCCGAGCGGCTGTCGGATCTCAACGAGCTCCTGGCGCGGGAGGGCAGGGCGACCGCATTGTCCGGCACCCGCCTACCGATTGACGAGGTGCACGAAACCCTCGAGCGTCGGCCGAACCATTTCGCGGCGCTGGAGGAGGAAGCCGAAGCCTTCATTTCGGTGCTCGATCCTGGAGACGATCTGTTCGGCGCGCTGAAGGCATGGCTGAGGCGCGAGCACGGCATCGTGGTCAAGGTGCTGCCCGTCGCCACCATGCCGAACTGGCGCAGGCGCTATGATCGCCATTCGCAGCGCCTGTTCCTGTCCGAACGGCTCTCGCCCTTCGACCAACTGCGCGAAGTCGCCATGGAGGCCAGCCTCATCCGTATGACCGTGGCCGTGGCGAGCGAGATCCAGGCGTTGAAGCTCGGCACCGATGAGGCACGACGGCTCGCCCGCTTCGAGCTGGGCCGTTATGCAGCGCACGCGCTGATGATGCCCTACCAGGCTTTCCATGTGGCGGCGGTCCGCGCCCGCTACGACGTCGACGTCCTGCGTTCCCGTTTTGGCGTGTCCTTCGAACAGGCGGCGAACCGTCTGACCATGCTGCAGCGGCCGGGCGTCTCTGGCGTGCCGTTCTTCATGCTGGAGGTCGACAACGCCGGCAACCGCTTCCGCAAGGCGGGCAGTCAGGGCTATCCGCAGAGCCGCTTCGGCGGCGCCTGTCCGAAGCTTCCCGTCCATGCCGCCTTTTCGCAACCTGGCCAGATCCTGGTCGAGGCGGTGGAAATGCCCGACGGCGCCGAGTTCCTCTGCATCGCCCGCACGCTCGAAGGGCCGCAAGGCGCCTTCTCCGAACGGCCGCGGCGCACCGCGCTTCTGCTTGGCTGCGACATCGGCTTTCGCGACGAGATCGTCTACGGCGCGGCGCTGCCCGGACCGTTCGCCGGCAAGGCCGCGCAGGGCACGGTATTGGCAACGCCGGTCGGTCCGGCCTGCAGGCTCTGCGAGCGCGTCGGCTGCCTGGCCCGCGCCGAGCCGCCGGTGACGCGCCCGCTCGGCCTCGACGAGATGGTGACCGGCCTCAGCGCTTTCGATTTTCAGGGATAGCGCCTGCCCCCAAGGCCCGCGGTTTTCGGGGAGCGCGTTGGCTTTGTCCCACATTTCAGCGGTTGCTGGATCACGCCTGGCGCCCGCCTTTGCGCTACGCGAATGGGACATCGTCTTGTCGTCCCCGGTGGATCGTGCCGCCCGCAACTCGCTGACAGTCGTGTCCATGTCCGATACCGCATCGCCCCGCATTGCCTTGCCTGCCGTCTCGCCGCGCGAGGAGCGGATCGGCATGCTGCTGGTTTTCCTGTCGGCGCTGATGTGGAGCTTTGGCGGCACCATCGCCCGCTTCATCCATGTCGGCGACAGCTGGACCGTGGTGTTCTGGCGCTCGCTCTGGGCGGTGGTCTTCCTCATCGCCTTCATGCTCTGGCGCGATGGCTGGCGTGGCACCTCGAGGCTCTTCCGCGACATGGGCCTGCCCGGGCTCGGCGTCGCCTTCTGCTTCGCCACCGCTTCGACGAGCTTCATCGTCGCGCTCGCCTACACGACGGTCGCGAACATCTTGTTGATGCAGGCCGGCGTGCCGCTTCTGGCGGCCTTGCTCGCCTGGATGCTGTTTCGCGAACGTGTGAGCCCGGGGACCTGGGTCGCCATTGCCGCCGTCATCACCGGCGTCGCCATCATGGTCTCCGAATCCCTGGGCGGGTCCGTCTCGCCGATCGGCGATGGGCTGGCTCTGCTGATCGCGGTGATGTTTTCGTTCGCGACCGTGATCACCCGGCGCTTCGCCCATGTGCACATGGTGCCGGCCACATGCCTCGGCGCGCTGCTTGCCGGTGCTTTTGCCGCCTCCCAGGCCACGGAATTCGCCGTCCCCGCGCGCGACATGGGCTTTCTCTTTGCCTTCGGCGTCATCAATCTCGGCGTCGGCCTTGCCTTCTTCGCCATGGGCGCGCGGCTGGTGCCGGCCGCCATCGCGGCGCTGCTCGGCACCTTCGAGCCGATCCTCGGCCCGATCTGGGTCTGGCTCGTCCATTCCGAGGTGCCTTCGGTGCGCACCATCATCGGCGGCGCGGTCGTCGTCACGGCGCTGCTCGTCCATATCGCATTTGAGTTCAAGCGGCAGACACGCCCCGAGCGGCCCGGCATCACAGGCCTGCCGTCCCCTAATTGATGCTACATAAGCGTTTGCCATTGACAACCGTGTCGCCGGGCGGGCAGGCTGCAATTACGGCAACAACAAGACAGGCGTATCTTGCCAAGTGTCTCCGCCGGCCTCATCGGGGCCGGACCGCAACGTCATACTTCTGCTTACGCCGCGGCGAACGCCGCTGACGCCGCCCTGGTACCTTCCCGGAGGGGGTGCAAGGGCTGCAACCGCTACTCAACGATCCGGCGCGGCACCAGCGGCGCGCGCCTATTGCCTTCCGGAATGCTCAATAATCTGAACCAAACGCCGCCCCGCGCCCATATCGCGCCGAGCCGGCAGGGGAACATTCACCAAAGGAGAACATCATGATCCGCAAAGCGCTTTTGCTTTCGGCGACCTCGGCATTCCTGACCCTCTTTGCCGCAGGCGGCCATGCAGAGGACCGCGTCGTCAACGTCTACAACTGGTCGGACTATATCGACAGCTCGATCATCGATGACTTCACCAAGAAAACCGGCATCAAGGTCGTATACGACACCTTCGATTCCAACGAGATACTGGAGACCAAGCTGCTGGCCGGCGGCAGCGGCTACGACGTCGTCGTGCCCAGCGCCAACTTCCTCGCGCGCCAGATCCAGGCCGGCGTGTTCCAGAAGCTCGACAAGTCGAAGCTGCCCAACATCTCCAACATGTGGGATGTGGTTTCGGAGCGCACCGCCAAGTACGATCCGGGCAACGAATACTCGGTCAACTATATGTGGGGCACCGTCGGTCTCGGCTATAATGTCAAGAAGGTGCAGGCAGCGCTTGGCACCGACAAGATCGACAGCTGGGACGTGTTCTTCAATCCGGAGAGCCTGGCCAAGCTGAAGGATTGCGGCGTCTATGTGCTGGATTCGCCGGCCGACATCATTCCGGCGGCGCTGAAATATCTCGGCCTCGACCCGAACAGCACCTCGCCCGACGACATCGCCAAGGCCGAGGAAGCGCTGCTGAAGGTCCGGCCCTATATCCGCAAGTTCCATTCGTCCGAATACATCAATGCTTTGGCCAACGGCGATATCTGCCTGGCAGTGGGATGGTCGGGCGACGTGTTCCAGGCGCGCAATCGCGCCGAGGAAGCCAAGCAGGGTGTCGAGATCGGCTATTCGGTGCCGAAGGAAGGCGCCCAGATGTGGTTCGATCAGATGGCGATCCCGGCCGATGCGCCGCATGTCGCCGAGGCGCTTGAGTTCATCAACTACATGATGACGCCGGAAGTGATCGCCAAGTCATCGAACTACGTGCTCTACGCCAATGGCAACAAGGCCTCGCAGCAGTTCGTCGACAAGGCCCTGCTGGAGGACATCTCGGTCTATCCGGATGAGGAGACGACCAAAAAGCTCTATACCGTGCAGCCATACGATCCCAAGACACAGCGCGTCATCACGCGCACCTGGACCAAGATCGTCACCGGCCAATAAGCATCGAGACGCGACCCCGGCAGCCAACTGCCGGGGTCGCGTTCTTTGGAAGCAATTCCAGGAAAAGTGTGAAGCGGTTTTCCGTCCGGAATTGCGTAGGAACAAGGCGCCAATTCCAGGAAAAGTGTGAAGCGGTTTTCCGTCCGAGATTGCGTAGGAACAAGGCAGCAATTCCGGGAAAACCTTGAAGCGGTTATCCGTTCGGAATTGCGACAAGAACAAAAAGGCGAAAGCGGTTCTGCGTTTCCTTGAAACGATGAACCGTCTAGCGGCATGAAGCAGAACCGGAGTGGGGACAATGAAATCGCTTGGCAGCATCCGCAGGGATTTCGCGCCATGGAATGATCCGAACGCCAAGCCGTATATCCAGTTCGACAAGGTGACCAAGAAGTTCGGCGACTTCACCGCGGTCAACAATCTGTCGCTGACCATCTTCGAGCGTGAATTCTTCGCGCTGCTTGGCGCCTCCGGCTGCGGCAAGTCGACCTTGCTCAGGATGCTCGCGGGCTTCGAGGAGCCGACGGCCGGCCGCATCCTGCTCGACGGCCAGGACCTGCGCGGCATCCCTCCCTACAGGCGACCGGTGAACATGATGTTCCAGTCCTATGCGCTGTTTCCGCATATGACGGTGGAGAAGAACATCGCTTTCGGCCTGAAGCAGGAAGGCATGCCTGCCTCCGACATCGAAAAGCGCGTCGCCGAGATGCTCAGGCTGGTCAAGCTCGAGCAGTTCGCTAAGCGCAAGCCGCATCAGCTTTCCGGCGGCCAGCGCCAGCGTGTGGCGCTGGCCCGCTCGGTCGCCAAGCGGCCGAAGGTGCTTCTTCTGGACGAGCCGCTCGGCGCGCTCGACAAGAAGCTGCGCGAGGAGACGCAATTCGAGTTGATGGACCTGCAGCAGGAACTCGGCCTCACCTTCGTCGTCGTCACCCATGACCAGGAAGAAGCCATGACCATGGCCGACCGCATCGCCATCATGGACAAGGGCGAGGTGATGCAGGTGGCGACGCCGGCGGAAATCTATGAGGCTCCGACCTCGCGCTTCGTGGCGCATTTCGTCGGCAATGTGAACATGTTCGAGGGCAAGGTCGCCGAGCGGGCGGCGAATACGACGCGCATCACCGGCGCGACCGGGGCGCAGATCGTCGTCGAGAACGCCGCCGATGCCGCCAACGGCGCCGACATCGTCTTCGCGATCCGGCCTGAGAAGATCAAGGTCTCGTCGAAGAAGCCGGCCGACGCCGTCAATGCCCTGCAGGGCGAGGTCTATGACGTCGCCTATCTCGGCGACATGACCGTCTATCACATCAGGCTCGACGACGGTCAGATTGTCCGGGCAAGCGCGTTGAACGCCTCGCGCGTCACCGAGGACCCGCTGACCTGGAACGACCGCGCCTGGGTCTCCTTCCGGCCCGACGCCGGCGTCGTGCTGACCAGGTAGGAGCGACCCATGACCAACGTCGCCGCCACCGCCGCCCCGTCGACCCAAACCGCCGCAGCGCTGCCGACCAGGCTGGCGAAGGGATTCGTCGACCGCCTCGTCATCATCGTCCCCTATCTTTGGCTGCTGTTCTTCTTCCTCGTTCCATTCGTCATCGTCTTCAAGATCTCGCTGTCGCAGACGGCGATCTCGATGCCGCCCTACACGCCCGTGCTCGATTTCACCGACGGCGTTTCCGGATTCCTCGCGGGATTGCGCGAACTCAACTTCGACAACTACACCTGGCTCACCCAGGACGCGCTCTACTTCAACGCCTATGTGACCAGCCTGATCATCGCCGCCATCTCGACGGTGCTGACGCTGATCGTCGGCTATCCGATCGCCTACGGCATGGCGCGCGCGCCGGCGACGGTGCGCCCGACCTTGCTGATGCTGGTGATCCTGCCCTTCTGGACCTCGTTCCTGATCCGCGTCTATGCCTGGATCGGCATCCTGAAGCCGGAAGGGCTGCTCAACCAGATGCTCTTGTCGCTGCATCTCATCAGCCAGCCGCTGGTCATCCTCAACACCTACACCGCGATCTTCATCGGCATCGTCTATTCCTACCTGCCGTTCATGGTGCTGCCGCTCTATTCCTCGCTGGAGAAGATGGATTATTCGCTGATCGAGGCGGCGCAGGACCTCGGCTGCCCACCGACCGGAGCCTTCTGGAAGATCACCTTTCCGCTGTCGCTGCCAGGCGTCATCGCCGGCTGCCTTTTGGTGTTCATCCCCGCCGTCGGCGAGTTCGTCATCCCGGACCTTCTCGGCGGCTCGCAGACGCTGATGATCGGCAAGACGCTGTGGAACGAGTTCTTCGCCAACCGCGACTGGCCGGTCTCGTCGGCGGTGGCGGTCATCCTGCTCCTGGTGCTGACCGTTCCGATCATGTTCTTCCAGCAGGCCCAGGCGCGCGCGCAGGAGCAAGGCAAATGAACGCCACCTGGAGCCGCTTCAACGTCACCTCGATCGTGCTCGGCTTTGCCTTCCTCTATCTGCCGATCGTGCTGCTCATCGTCTTTTCCTTCAACGAATCGAAGTTGGTCACCGTCTGGGGCGGCTTCTCGACCAAATGGTACGTGTCGCTGTTCCACAATCAGGGCCTGATGGACGCCACCTGGGTGACGGCGCGCGTCGGCGTCATCTCGGCCACCGTGGCGACCGTGCTCGGCACGCTGGCGGCGATCACCCTGACGCGCTACACGCGCTTCAAGGGGCGGGTGCTGTTTTCCGGCATGGTCTTTGCGCCGCTGGTCATGCCGGAAGTCATCACCGGCCTGTCGTTGCTGCTGCTCTTCGTGGCGGTCGGGCTCGACCGCGGCTTCTTCACGGTCACGCTCGCGCACACCACCTTGACCATGTGCTTCGTGGCCGTCGTCGTGCAGTCGCGCCTGGTCTCCTTCGACCGTTCGCTGGAGGAAGCCGCCATGGACCTCGGCGCGCCGCCGGTGAAGACCTTCTTCCAGATCACCCTGCCGGTCATCATGCCGGCCATCGTCTCCGGCTGGATGCTGGCCTTCACGCTGTCGCTCGACGATCTGGTCATCGCCAGCTTCACGTCGGGTCCGGGCGCCACGACGCTGCCGATGAAGATCTACAGCCAGGTGCGCCTCGGCGTGACGCCGGAGATCAACGCCGCCTGCACGATCCTGATCGCCGTCGTCGCGATCGGCGTCATCATTGCCTCGATCGCCAACAAGCGCCGTGAGGTCCAGCGCCAGCGCGACGAGCAGGCGGCGCAGCGCGGATAGGCAACAGACGGTGGGCGAGACTGGCGCCCACCGTTCTCCCCACCTCGTGCGGAGAGAATATCTGCAGGCTTTTGCCGAACCTTATTGGCCCGAAATGCCGCGGCTGATCGGCGAGATGAACGGCGTGCTCCAGTTGCCGCCGACGAAGAACAGCGACTGGTTCGGGGGCTGCGGCGCCTGCACGGCCGTCTGGCCGCCGGCGGCCGGTTGCTGCGGCGGTTGCTGCGCGGGTTGTTGTGCCGGCTGACCGTTCGGAATGATGCCGCCGGAGAGCGCCAGCCCGTGCCCGGCATAAGAGGCGATGCCGGAAAGCCAGATCTTGTACTTCTGGGAATTGACCTCGGCCTTGTCCAGCCGTGCCACGCCTTTCGAGATGCTCGCCTTGATCTCGGCGCCGTCGATCGGCAGCGAGCCGTCGGCGACATCGTCGAGCGCGAAGAACCCTCCCTGTTCGTTGCGCTTGAGGAAGGCAGGCAGGTTGAGGCCGTTGAGCGAGCCCGGCCCGAATGTTGCCGAGAACGACCCATCGGCATTCTCGAAGATCGAATCCCAGGCCTTGCCCGGCCCCTTGAGGATGACCGAGACTGTACCGGTGCCGGCGGGCACCAGCCGCGTCATCCCCGCCGCGGTGGCGAAGGCGCCGGTGTCGACATCCGACGCCAGGAGCCGCATCTCGACCGCAAGCCGGACGGCACTCAGGTCGAGATGCGGC
>NZ_RZSC01001589.1:0-466 GCF_003998155.1 Mesorhizobium sp. M1E.F.Ca.ET.063.01.1.1 | reverse complement strand
CGACGCCGTCGGGCATCATGGTCGGCCACTATACGATGCGCAACAAGCGCGGCGAGACGTTCAATGTCGCCATCCCCGCCTTCCCTCTCGACCTGCCGGGCACGCGGCGGACGGTGAACTAGTGGCCGCGTACGCTTGGCCGCCACCCCAACCGCACGCCAGGCAGCGGCTTGATGCACAGAATTGAAACAGGGTTGTTTCTGGGTCGGCTGCCGTTCGCAAGAGTTGGACAAGGACCGGAAAGCCTTCTCATCATCAACGGCGGTCAGGGGTTCATGATGAAACCCCGGCCATCCAGACTGGAAAAGGATGCCGGACGGCTCATCCGTATCCTTCCACCCAACACGAGCTTCGTGCTGATTGGCTACGATCCCGCTCCAAAAGCCGATCCATCGCTCGAGGGCATGGCCAGAGACATCGCGGAGAGATCATCGGCGCCGACTTCAAGGAGCCAGCGAGCCTAATG
>NZ_RZSC01001588.1:0-466 GCF_003998155.1 Mesorhizobium sp. M1E.F.Ca.ET.063.01.1.1 | reverse complement strand
CACCAGGGCCAAGGTCAAGGACGACTACCGGCCCTCGCGCGACGAAATCCTGCGCTACATCGCCGAAAATCCCGACCGTTCCGGAAAACGCGAGATCGCCAAGGCTTTCGCGTTGCGCGGCGAGGACCGCATCTGGCTGAAGGACCTGCTGCGTGACCTTCGGGACGAAGGTCTGCTGACGAAGGAACGCAAGCGCCTCACCCGCGCGGGCGCCCTGCCCCATGTCGCCGTGCTCGACATTGTCGGCCGCGATGCCGACGGCGTGCTTCTGGCCAATCCGAGCGAATTTACCGGCCCCGGCTCGCCCCCTGTCATCGCCATTCGCATTTCGCGCGGCGCCACTGGCCCGGTTCCCGGCATCGGCGACCGCGTGCTCGCCAAGACCTTCCCGACCGAGGATCCTACCGGCCCTGCCTATACCGGGCGGGTGATGAAGATCTTCGAGAAGCGCAGCGAAGCAGCTGTC
>NZ_RZSC01001587.1:0-467 GCF_003998155.1 Mesorhizobium sp. M1E.F.Ca.ET.063.01.1.1 | reverse complement strand
GAAGGAGATGGCGCGCATTTCGTCGGATTGGCGTTTGGAGGGGCGCATCGAGGCCTCTTGTCTCTGGTTTTTAAGGATTCGTGGCCGGCTTGTAGACGCATGCGGCGCATGGCGCAAAGGAAAATGGACCGGGTTGCGCGGGCACCGGCTAAGTCTATATTTGAACCGGAGGTTTTTGGCCCGAATGACCAAGGCAGTCGATCCGGCATCGCAGTCGCCCGTGCTTCAATCGCTCGATATGCGCTCGCGCGACATCTTCAGGCGCATCGTTGAATCCTATCTCAGGGATGGCGAGCCCGTCGGTTCGCGCAGCCTGTCGCGCATCCTGCCCTCCTCGCTGTCGCCCGCCACCATCCGCAACGTGATGAGCGACCTCGAGCATCTCGGCCTGATCTACGCGCCGCACATCTCGGCCGGCCGCCTGCCGACGCAGACCGGCCTGCGCTTCTTCGTCGACGCCTTCATGG
>NZ_RZSC01001586.1:0-468 GCF_003998155.1 Mesorhizobium sp. M1E.F.Ca.ET.063.01.1.1 | reverse complement strand
CGCGCCGCCGCCATTGCCGGAACTTGCCGGTGCTCCGTTGCCGCGCGGCGCGAGTGCTGTGGCGCAGGCGCGGATGCCGCCCTCCGCCGGTGGTGCGCAGACGATGCGGCTGGTCGAGGCTGAGCCGGTGCCCGCCGCCTTCGTTCCGGCGCCGGCGCCGGTGGCCGAAACCCCTGCCGTTCCGGTGAAGTCGCTGGCCGACATCGCGGCCCTTGCCGACGCCAACCGCGACATGGCCTTCAAGGTGCTCTTGAAACGCTGCGTTCGGCTGGTTCGCCTCGAGCCCGGCCGCATCGACGTCAGCCTGACCGACGATGCGCCGAAGATGCTGCTCAATGACCTGACGGCCAAGCTGCGCGCCTGGACGGGCCGCAACTGGCTGGTCTCGCTGTCGAAGGAGGAAGGCGGCCAGACGCTGGCCGAGATGGAGACGACGAAGCGCGAGAATGCTTTCTCCGATGCTAGGAG
>NZ_RZSC01001585.1:0-468 GCF_003998155.1 Mesorhizobium sp. M1E.F.Ca.ET.063.01.1.1 | reverse complement strand
AATTCGGGCGGCGCGACATAGAGCCAGGCGACCAGCGCGACTATCGCCAGCACGACCAGGCCGAACAGCCATTTGACGATCTTGACGACGATCCGCATCTCACCCCCTGCGTGTGGCGCCCGATTTATGCCATCGATTTGCCGCCATTGCTGCCTCAAAATCGCGGCTGTTGTCGAGCGCCGTCAACCGAATATCAACCATGATCGGCGATCAACGGAGAGGGCTGGACGATCCTGTGGGGCGATCGTCCGGCGGGCCTGACAAAGGGGGCCATCTGCAACGACCCATCAGCGGCCGGCTGAACCCGGCTCAGGAGTAGCGATGCGCCGTCTTGCGGCTCTCATCATGCTGACGCTGCTGGGCGCCTGCTCGACCGTCGACGACCTCACGCCGGTGATGTCCTCGAGCAGTCCGATGGTTGCGGTGCGCGCGCCGCGCTTCGAGGACTCCAAGCCGCACGAGTGGGAC
>NZ_RZSC01001584.1:0-468 GCF_003998155.1 Mesorhizobium sp. M1E.F.Ca.ET.063.01.1.1 | reverse complement strand
GGGCATGATCGCGCGGCGCACTGCGCACCGCCAGGATCGAGCCCGAGGGCGAAGCGAAAGCTGGCTTTCCATTCGCATTCGCCAGCCAGGCATCGTCGGCCCGGATGACCCGGCCCTTGGTCTTCGCTTCGAGCGCGGTCAGGATCGCGCCATAGGGCATCTCGCCCCAATGGACCTTCAACGCATCCAGCTTGTTGGTGGGAACGAAAGCCGAGAGGTCCGGGCTCGTTATCAGGTCGAGTCCCTGCTTTTCCGGCGTGGCGTTCTGGCTGCCGTGATGCGCGACCTTCAGATAGACGGTGCGCGCCAGAAGGTCGGCGGTGGTGACGGTCGCCGCTCCCACCTGGAACTTCAGATCCTTCCAGCTCAGCCAATTGCCGATCTGGGCGTCGCCCGGGAACAGGAACACGCGGCCGGTGTCGGTGAATTCGAAGGCGAGCACAAGGCTGGTGTTGTTGACGCCGCGAT
>NZ_RZSC01001583.1:0-469 GCF_003998155.1 Mesorhizobium sp. M1E.F.Ca.ET.063.01.1.1 | reverse complement strand
GTTCGCGTTCCTTCACTCCTTTGATGAGGTCGTCATTACATCTTTGGTAGGAGGGATCTCGATGCGCACCCTGCCGCTAAAGATGTGGGAAGATATTCGCCACCAAATCGACCCTACCATTGCCGCAGTAGCGACGCTGTTTATCCTTTTGCCCCTGGTCGTTTTGATGATCCTCTTCGTTGCGGGGTGGAGATCGACCCTGGGCCTTCAGCGCGCGCGTCCAGTACCCGCGGCTTGACACGGGCTTCAGTGTCAGAGGTGGGTAGCCTCGTTTTGTAGGGTGAAACCGCTCTTGGCGGCGATCTAACCCTCGTGGCGACCTGCATCGCAGATCCCTGTCCTTAAATGCCCGCGATGGGTTGGTCACATGCAAGATGCCTGCGCTAGGGCCTGGCAAAGCGTCGAATAGCGGTCCACCTTTCGAGGAGCCAACTCAACGCCAGCGCATCCCATGGGCCACGTCTTCTGT
>NZ_RZSC01001582.1:0-471 GCF_003998155.1 Mesorhizobium sp. M1E.F.Ca.ET.063.01.1.1 | reverse complement strand
TGACTGGACCGTACCACACCTTCGCCGTCCTGAGGCCCACGACAGCGGGATCGCCTGAGCGATCCGCCCCGCTTTCTGTCCTGTTTTTGCCAATGCGAGAGATGTGCAGCCGCTCCGCGCCAGTACCGTCGACAATACTGATGCTGAGGATTCCCGGGACCTCGTGCATCGCTCGTACGGCAAGAAGCCGAAGCTGTTTCACGCTGGCCATATTCGATCCTTCCGGGGGATCGTCGAGCCTAGCGGAAGCTGGATGCCGTCAAGAAAGCTCTCAATTTTGTCGGCCGCCGATGTTGCCTCGGACTGCAGCAGGGCACTGAGGATCGCATGCTGGTCGACATAGCTGAACCACGTGTTGCTGATGCCACCGGCAGCGATCGGAAAAATGGCCGCGGCAAACAAGACGAAGAAATACTTCTGAAATAGCGATCGACGCATGATGCGGCTTTGAGATTGGACGACGGTCTCCCA
>NZ_RZSC01001581.1:0-471 GCF_003998155.1 Mesorhizobium sp. M1E.F.Ca.ET.063.01.1.1 | reverse complement strand
AACTACCGGTTCCGCGAGGACATCGGCTTCTACATCCTGTCGACCCGTATGATGGCGCCGGCCATCGTCGCCATCCCGATCTTCTTCCTGTTCCGCCAGCTTGGCCTGCTCGACTCGGTCTGGGCGCTGATGCTGGTCTATGCGGCGATCAACCTGTCGCTGGTGACCTGGATCATCCGCTCCTACATGCTCGACATTCCGCATGAGATCGAGGATGCGGCCCGCACCGATGGCGCGTCCGACCTGCGCATCCTGGTGTCGATCATCGTGCCGATGTGCCTGCCGGGCATCATCACCGCTGCGGTGATCGCCGTCATCTTCGCGGTCAACGAGTTCCTCTTCACCCTGCTGATCGCGTCGACCAAGAACGCCTACACGCTGTCCGTGGCGCTGGCCAATTTCACCGGCGGGTCCGACGGCATCATCTACAACGCGATCGCGCTTGTCGCCTTCCTCGCCTTCGTGCCGATC
>NZ_RZSC01001580.1:0-472 GCF_003998155.1 Mesorhizobium sp. M1E.F.Ca.ET.063.01.1.1 | reverse complement strand
CTCTGCGCGACGACGCGCCGGCGCTGGCGCTGCGCGGCATCGCCATGGCGCAGCTCGGCGACTTCGCCAAGGCCAAGGCGCTGTTGAAGAGCGCCGCCCGCGCCTTCAGCCCGAAAGAGGCGGTGGCGCGAGCCCGCTGTGTCGTCGCCGAGGCCGAGATCGCGCTCGTCTCGCGCGATCTCGGCTGGCCGGAGAAGGCGTTGCGGGCCGCCCGAGCGACGCTTCAATCGCATGGCGACCGTGTGAACGCGGCCTATGCCGGAAGCCTCGAGGCGCGGCGCCTGATCCTGATCGGCCGGCTCGACGAGGCCGAACGCCTGCTTGCCGGCTTCGATCCGGCGCCGCTGCCGCCGGTCGCCCGCGTCGCCCACGAGCTCGCCGCCGCCGGCATCGCGGTCAGGCGTCTGAGGACGAAGGTGGCACGCTCGGCGCTCGGCCGGGCGTCGCTCGCGGCCTACCAGGCCAACATTCC
>NZ_RZSC01000157.1:0-10017 GCF_003998155.1 Mesorhizobium sp. M1E.F.Ca.ET.063.01.1.1 | reverse complement strand
ACGAAGAACAGCACGTCCTGGCCCTGGTCGCGGAAATATTCGGCGACGGTGAGGCCGGTCAGGCCGACACGGGCGCGCGCGCCCGGCGGCTCGTTCATCTGGCCGTAGACCAGTGCCGCCTTCGAGCCCTGGCCGCCGCCCTTCTTGTTGACGCCCGATTCGATGAACTCGTGATAGAGGTCGTTGCCTTCGCGGGTGCGCTCGCCGACACCGGCGAACACCGAGAAGCCGCCGTGGGCCTTGGCCACGTTGTTGATCAGTTCCTGGATCAGCACGGTCTTGCCGACGCCGGCGCCGCCGAACAGGCCGATCTTGCCGCCGCGGGCGTAAGGCGCCAGCAGGTCGAGAACCTTGATGCCGGTGACCAGGATCTGCGCTTCGGTCGACTGGTCGACATAGGCCGGAGCCGGCTGGTGGATGGCGCGCAGCTCGACGGCGTCGACCGGTCCGGCTTCGTCGACCGGCTCGCCGATGACGTTGATGATGCGGCCGAGCATGCCCGGGCCGACCGGCACCGAGATCGGCCCGCCGGTGTCGAAGACGTCCTGGCCGCGGACCAGGCCTTCGCTGGAGTCCATGGCGATGCAGCGCACGGTGTTCTCGCCGAGATGCTGGGCGACCTCGAGCACCAGGCGGTTGCCGACATTGTTGGTTTCCAGCGCGTTCAGAATGGCCGGCAGATGATCCTCGAACTGCACGTCGACGACGGCGCCGATGACCTGGCGGACCTTGCCGGCGGCGCCGACCCTCTTCGCCGCGACGCTCGCCGCCTTGGCAGTCGTTGCCGCCTTGGCGGGGGCTGCTGCCTTGGCCGGAGCGGCCGCCTTCTTCGCCGGAGCGGCCTTCGCGGCGGCGGCCGGAGCCTTTGCCGCTTCCTTGGGGGCCGGTGCCGCCTTGGCGGTCTTCGGGGTAGCTGCTTTCGCCATCGTCTTTGCCCTTTTCGTCTATCCGTTGCTCACGCCGTCCGCTGTGAGGTCGAGGACCTCGGCGGCGGGGCGTGCCTAGAGCGCCTCGGCGCCCGAAATGATTTCGATCAATTCCTTGGTGATCTGCGCCTGCCGTTGGCGGTTGTAGGTGATCGACAGCCTGTTGATCATGTCGCCGGCATTGCGCGTCGCATTGTCCATCGCGCTCATCTTGGCGCCCATCTCGCCGGCCGCGTTCTCGAGCAGCGCCCGGAAGATCTGCACGGCGATGTTGCGCGGGATGAGGTCGGAAAGGATTTCGCCCGGCTCCGGCTCGTATTCGTAGACGGCGGTGGCGCCGTTGCCCGTTTCGGCGGCGGCGGAAGCCTGGGCCGCCGGGATGATCTGCTGCGCCGTCGGGATCTGGCTGATCACCGACTTGAACTGCGAATAGAACAGCGTGCAGACGTCGAAGCCATTCTGGTTGAACAGGTTGATCACCTTGCGCGCGATCGCGTCGGCGTTGACGAAGCCGAGCGTCTTGACCTCGCGCAGATCGACGCGCTCGAGGATCAGCGAGCTGTACTCACGGCGCAGGATGTCAAAACCCTTCTTGCCGACGCAGATGATCTTGACCTGCTTGCCATCGGCGAGAAGCCGGCGGATGTGGTCGCGGGCAAGACGCGCGATCTGCGAGTTGAAGCCGCCGCACAGGCCGCGCTCGGCGGTGCAGACGATGAGCAGATGCACATCGTCCCTGCCGGTGCCGGTCATCAGCGCAGGGGCATCGCCGCCGCCGCCGATCGCCTGGGTGATGTTGGCCAGCACCGCGCCCATCCGCTCGGAATAGGGCCTGGCCGCTTCCGCTGCGTCCTGCGCGCGACGCAGCTTCGCCGCGGCGACCATCTGCATCGCCTTGGTGATCTTCTGCGTCGCCTTGACCGAGGCGATACGGTTACGAAGGTCTTTTAACGAAGCCATGCTTCAACCCGATCCCGTCCGGCTTCGTTCAAGCAAAGGTCTTGGCGAAGGCGTCGATTTCCGCCTTCAGCTTGGCGCGCAGGTCGTCCGACAGCGCCTTCTCCTCGCGGATGCCGTCGAGCACGTCCTTGCCGGCCGAGCGCATGTGGCTGAGCAGGCCATGCTCGAACTTGCCGACCTGGTTGAGCGCCAGCTTGTCGAGATAGCCGTTGACGCCGGCGAAGATCACCGCGACTTGCTCCTCGACCTTGAGCGGCGAGAACTGCGGCTGCTTGAGCAACTCCGTCAGGCGTGAGCCGCGGTTGAGCAGGCGCTGCGTAGCGGCGTCGAGATCCGAGCCAAACTGCGCGAAGGCCGCCATTTCGCGGTACTGCGCGAGCTCGCCCTTGATCGAGCCGGCGACCTGCTTCATCGCCTTGATCTGCGCCGAGGAGCCGACGCGCGACACCGACAGGCCGACGTTCACCGCCGGGCGGATGCCCTGGAAGAACAGGTTGGTCTCGAGGAAGATCTGGCCGTCGGTGATCGAGATCACGTTGGTCGGAATGTAGGCCGACACGTCGTTGGCCTGCGTTTCGATGATGGGCAGCGCGGTCAGCGAGCCGTTGCCGTTGTCGTCATTGAGCTTGGCGGCGCGCTCCAGGAGACGCGAGTGCAGATAGAACACGTCGCCTGGATAGGCTTCGCGGCCCGGCGGGCGGCGCAGCAGAAGCGACATCTGGCGATAGGCGACGGCCTGCTTCGACAGGTCGTCATAGCTGATGAGGGCATGCATGCCGTTGTCGCGGAAATATTCGCCCATCGTGCAACCGGCGAATGGCGCCAGGAACTGCATCGGCGCCGGGTCGGACGCGGTGGCGGCGATGATGATGGAGTAGTCGAGCGCGCCGCGCTCTTCCAGCACCTTGACGAACTGCGCGACGGTCGAGCGCTTCTGGCCGACGGCGACGTAGACGCAGTAGAGCTTCTCCTTCTCCGGACCGTTGTCGTGCACCGACTTTTGGTTCAGCATCGTGTCGAGGATGATGGCAGTCTTGCCGGTCTGGCGGTCGCCGATGACCAGTTCGCGCTGGCCGCGGCCGACCGGGATCAGCGCGTCGATGGCCTTGAGGCCGGTCGACATCGGCTCGTGCACCGACTTGCGCGGAATGATGCCGGGCGCCTTGACGTCGACGCGCTTGCGTTCGGTCGCCTTGATCGGACCCTTGCCGTCGATCGGATTGCCGAGCGCGTCGACGACGCGGCCGAGCAGGCCGGGGCCGACCGGAACGTCGACGATGGCGCCGGTGCGCTTGACGGTGTCGCCTTCCTTGATGTCGCGGTCGTTGCCGAAGATGACGACGCCGACATTGTCGGCTTCGAGGTTCAGCGCCATGCCGCGGATGCCGCCGGGGAATTCGACCATCTCACCGGCCTGGACGTTGTCGAGGCCGTAGACGCGGGCGATGCCGTCACCGACGGACAGAACCTGGCCGACTTCGGAGACCTCGGCCTCCTTGCCGAAATTCTTGATCTGGTCTTTCAGAATTGCGGAAATTTCCGCGGCGCGGATGTCCATCAGCCGACCTCTTTCAGTGCAAGCTTGAGCGAATTGAGTTTGGTTTTGAGCGACGTATCGATCTGGCGCGAGCCCATCTTGACGATCAGGCCGCCGAGCAGCGACGGGTCGACGGTCATGGCGATGGCCACGTCCTTGCCGGCGATGCTCTTCAGCGTCGCCTTGAGCTCGGTCTGCTGCGCATCCGTCAGCGCATGCGCCGAGGTGACCTCGGCCGACGCCTCGCCGCGATGATCGGCGGCGATCTGGCGGAACGCCTTGATCATGCCGGGCACGGCGAACAGGCGGCGGTTCTTGGCGACGACGCGCAGGAAATTGCCGACCAGGCCGGTGATCTTGGCCTTGCCGACGATCGCGCCGATCGCCTTGGCCTGATCCTCGCTGGAGAACACCGGGCTGTTGATCAGCCGGGTAAGATCGGCGCTGCCGTTGAGCATCGCCTCGAAGTCGTTGAGGTCGGCCTCGACCTTGGCGACCGAATTTTCCTGCAGCGCGAGCTCGAACAGCGAGCTTGCATAGCGTTCTGCGACAGCTGAGATTGGCGATGACGATTGGGCCACGGACCGTCTTTTCTCTTGTCTGACAGGCCGCAGATTGTTGGCGCGAGCAAAAACTCTGGCTAAATCTTTGACCTTACTGCATTTTTCCAAGCACGGAGGCGCGGCTTCCGCTATCCCCGGCCGAAAGTCGATTGCCGTCTAGCACAGGCCTTTTAAGACCGCAATGCATCGTCCGGCATGGTTTTCAGGCACTTTTGTCGCATCAGGCGGCGAAGGCCAAGCTCAAGCGCCGGATTAATGCATGTCGCCCAAAAGTGTGCAGCGGTTTTGGGAAAACGACATGCATCAAAACAAGGACCCAAAGCGCGTCGCTTGAATCCGCTTCGGCGCGACGCGCTTTAGTCACGAATTCACGGCACGAAGCCGAAGGCGAAGGCCAGCGGCAGGGCCGCCAGCGCCAATTCAACCACGATGGAAGCCCAGTTGAAAGGGGTGTTGGCGCCGTCCGACATCATCGACAAGAGCCGGCCGAAGGCCGTGAACAGCCAGGAGAAGCCGAGCGCCATGTAAAGCAGCGGCTGCGCCAACAGGATGCAGCACAGGCTGACGCCGAGATAGAAGCCCGACATGCGGCCGCGCCCTTCGGCGATCGCCGCCGCTTTCTCGGGCTTCGCCTGCAGGCGCAGGATGCGGAAGGCGAGATTCGGCGCCAGGAACAGCAACAGGCCGATGAGCAAGGTGACAACGGCGCTCGACCATGCCAGCCACTCGCCCTGGCTCGCGGGCCACGGAAACGCGAATTCCATCTTTCCCCCTCGTAAATTCTTGTTTGAAATTGCCGGCATTCTAGCGGAGGAAAAATCGCACGCCAGATGGCGGCCGGTACTTTAGAAAGAACGTATCAAGACAGCGCGAATTCGACCGCCGCCTCGGCATGAATGCGCGTGGTGTCGAACACCGGAATGTCGAAATCGCCCTGGCCGATCAGCATCGTGATCTCGGTGCAGCCCATGATGAGGCCGTCGATCTTTTCATCGCGCCGCAGGCGGCCGACTTCTTCGACATAGGCCGCTTTCGAACCGCTGCTGACGACGCCCTGGCAGAGCTCGTCGTAGATCACCCGATGCACCATGTCGCGGCCGGTCCGGTCCGGCACCACGGGCTGCAGGCCGTATTTGTCGGCGAGCCGCCCCTTGTAGAAATCCTGCTCCATGGTGAAGCGTGTTGCGAGCAGCGCCGGGCGCTTGACGCCCGCTTCGACGACGGCGTGCGCCGTGGCATCGGCGATGTGGATCAACGGGATCGACACCGCTGCCTGCACCTGGTCGGCGAGCTTGTGCATGGTGTTGGTGCAGATCACCAGGCCATGCGCGCCGGCTGCCTCCAGCCCGCGCGCGGCCTCCACGAGAAGAGTGCCCGCGCCTTGCCAGTCGCCCGCATGCTGGCGTTCGGCGATCTCG
The DNA here is from genome assembly GCF_003998155.1 of Mesorhizobium sp. M1E.F.Ca.ET.063.01.1.1. Lineage (NCBI taxonomy): Bacteria > Pseudomonadati > Pseudomonadota > Alphaproteobacteria > Hyphomicrobiales > Phyllobacteriaceae > Mesorhizobium > Mesorhizobium sp. M1E.F.Ca.ET.063.01.1.1. The sequence continues at coordinate 4,613 of NZ_RZSC01000157.1, read as the reverse complement.
GCAAAATCGAACGACCACAGCAAAAGCTTCGCCGAATGCAGCCCGCCCAGCCGCTCGCGCACGATCTCGTTGAGCAGGCGATAATAGATCGCCGTCGAATCCCAGCTCATGCCGCCGATGAGGCCAAGGGTCTTCATGTGTGAGCGCTCCGGTGGGACAGTCTCTTGAGCTTATAGAAAGCTCTGCGGGTCGATGTCGACCTGCACCCTGACCGAGCCCCTCAGTTTCGGCCCATCCGCCAGCATGGCGCGAATAAAACCCTGCATGTCGGCGCGCCGCTCGCCCTGCACCAAGAGGCGGAAGCGGTGGCGGCCGCCGATCAGCGACAGTGGCGCCTCGGCAGGCCCGAGCACGAAGATATCGGACGCATTGGGCGCGGCGCGCCGCAAGCCCCGTGCATGGGTTTCGGCCTCGCCTCGCGTCGCGGCACTGACGATGATGCCGGCGAGCCGGCCGAAAGGCGGCAGCGCCGCCCGCTCGCGCTCGGCGATCTCGCGCTCGTAAAAAGCCTCCGAATCGCCAGAGACGATCGCCCGCATCACCGGATGGTCCGGCTGGTAGGTCTGTAAGAGGCCGAGGCTCTTCTTGCCGGTGCGGCCGGCGCGGCCCGTCACCTGGCTGAGCAGCTGGAAAGTGCGCTCGGCGGCGCGCGGGTCGCCATTGGCAAGGCCGAGATCGGCATCGACCACGCCGACCAGCGTCATACCGGGAAAATTGTGGCCCTTGGCGACGAGCTGCGTGCCGATGACGATGTCGGCCTCGCCATTGGCGACGGCCTCCAGTTCGAGCCGCAGCCGGCGCACGCCGCCGAGCAGATCGGACGAGAGCACGATGGTGCGCGCCTCCGGGAAATGCGCCACCACCTCCTCGGCGATGCGCTCGACGCCCGGCCCGCAGGCCACGAGATGGTCGAGCGTGCCGCATTCCGGGCAGGCTTCCGGCCGCCGCTCGTTGTGCCCGCAATGATGGCAGACAAGCTGGCCGCGAAAGCGGTGCTCGACCAGCCAGGCCGAGCACACCGGGCAGCCGAAGCGATGGCCGCAGACGCGGCAGAGCGTCAGCGGCGCATAGCCGCGCCGGTTGAGGAAGAGCAGGGACTGCTCTTCTTTCTCCAGCGTGCGCTGCATCTGCTCCAGCAGGAGAGGCGACAGGAAGCCGCCGCGCGCCGGCGGCGCGCGGCGCATGTCGATCGACTTCAGGTCGGGAAGCGCGGCCTCGGCGAAGCGCGACGACAGCACGGCCCTGTCGTATCGACCCTGGCTGGCATTGACCCGGCTTTCCACCGACGGTGTCGCCGAGGCGAGCACGACCGGGAAGGCCCCGATATGGCCGCGCACCACCGCCATGTCGCGCGCATTGTAGAAGACGCGGTCCTCCTGCTTGTAGGCGGGGTCGTGCTCCTCGTCGACGACGATCAGGCCGAGGTTCTTGAACGGCAGGAACAGCGCCGAGCGCGCCCCGGCGACGACGCGCACGCCGCCTTCGGCCACCTGCCGCCAGACGCGTTCGCGCATCCTGGGCGGCAGGTCCGAGTGCCACTCCGCCGGCTTGGCGCCGAACCGGTCCTGGAAACGTTCCAGAAAGGCATGGGTGAGCGCGATCTCCGGCAGCAGGATCAGCACCTGCTGGCCTTTGTCGAGCGCCGCCGCCACCGCCTCGAAATAGACTTCCGTTTTGCCCGATCCGGTGACGCCGTCGAGCAGGGTGACGTTGAAGGCGTCGGCCGCGATGGCGGCTCGCAGCTTCTCGGCCGCCGCCTTCTGGTCCGGCATCAATTCCGGCGCGGCATGGCCCGGATCGGGCGCCGCCACCACCGGCCTTGGCGGGATCATCACCGTCTCGAACACGCCTTGAGCCCTCAAGCCATCGATGACGGTCGAGGAGACGCCCGCCGCATGGGCGAGACCGGAGCGCGTCCAGGCAAGCCCGCCCTCGGCCGTCTCCAGCACGCGCCGCCGGGCATCGGTCAATCGATCGGGTTCCGCGAGGGTACGCTGCAGCCCCTCGATCCAGGGCTCCGGATCGAACGCTTCCGGTGCCCTGAGCAGCATGCGCGCCACCATGCCGGGAGCCGACAGCGTATAGTGCGCGATCCAGTCGACGAAGCGGCGCATCGCCCGGTCGATCGGCGGGCAATCGAAGACTTCCTCGATCGGCCGCAGCTTCTTCGGATCGACCGTTTCGACGGCGCCGTCCCAGACGATGCCAGCGACCTGGCGCGGCCCCAGCGGCACGCGCACGATCGAGCCCGGCACCACGCGCATGCCGGGCGGCACGGCATAGGTGTAGGGCCGTTCGGCAGGCATCGGCACCAGCACGGGTGCGGCCGCGACAAAGGGCGAATCTTCCGTCATCAGGCGTGACCTTGCCCTGACTTTGGTCTAGATCAAAGGGTGACCCCCCAAGGTGCATGCCATGCACATGAAAATCCTCAGGAGACCGCTATGAAGTTTTTTGTCGACACCGCCGACATCAAGGAGATCAAGGAACTGAACGATCTGGGGCTGCTCGACGGCGTCACCACCAACCCGTCTCTCATCCTGAAATCGGGCGGCAAGATCGCCGAGGTCACGAAGCAGATCTGCGACATCGTCGAAGGCCCGGTCTCGGCCGAGGTGGTGGCCACCGAGTTCAAGGACATGATGGGCGAGGCCGAGGTGCTGGCCAAGATCGCGCCGAATGTCTGCATCAAGGTGCCGCTGACGCTGGACGGGCTGAAGGCCTGCAAGACGATCCGCACCGAGATGAACCGCATGGTCAATGTCACGCTGTGCTTCTCGGCCAATCAGGCGCTGCTTGCCGCCAAGGCCGGCGCCTCCTTCATCTCGCCCTTCGTCGGCCGCATCGACGACACCGGCTGGGACGGCATGGACCTGATCGCCGACATCAAGCAGATCTACGATAATTACGATTTCTCGACCGAGATCCTGACCGCTTCGGCCCGCACCGTGAATCACGTCAAGCAGGCCGCACTGATCGGGGCGCATGTCATCACCGCTCCGCCGGCGACACTCAAGGCGCTGGTCAAGCACCCGCTGACCGACAAGGGCCTGGAGATGTTCCTCGCCGACTGGGCAAAGACCGGCCAGAAGATCGGCTGAGGCTGGAGATCAGACAAAAAAGAGGCCGGGCAACCGGCCTTTTTTGTAGATACAAGCGGTAGGCGAAGGTGTGTTGCGATTCAGGGGTTTCTTGAGCTGGTTCGCGAGACCCTTCGGGAGCTGTTCCCGGCTTAATGCATGACAAAGACTTAAAGCGCGTCGCCCGAATCCGCTTCAGCGCGACGCGCTTCAGGTGTTAGAGCGGTTTCCGGGAGCGGGTGAATAGCCTTTGGCCGCGTGACGCACGAAACCCGGATCCGAAGGCTCCTAAGCCACCTGCGCCATCTCGTGGTCCCTCGCCGTGAACCGGGCTCCTACACGCTCGCCTCCGCCTTCTGGACGGGAAATCGGGCGAATACTTCCTTGGCTGCGAACAGGCCGTTGAGAGCCGCAGGAAAGCCCGCATAGACCGCCATCTGCATGATGATCTCGATGATTTCGTCCTTGGTCAGCCCGACATTCAGGCCCGCCTCAATGTGAACCTTCAATTGCGGAGTCGCTGTCCCCATCGCGGTCAGCGCCGCGACAGTGGCGATTTCCCGAGCGCGCAGATCGAGGCCGGGGCGGCTGTAAATGTCGCCAAACGAGAACTCGAACACGTAGTTTGCGAAGTCGGGGGCAATGTCCGCCAGAGCGGCAATGACATTGTGGCCGGCTTCGCCGTCGATTTCAGCGAGCGCCCGCTTGCCGCGTTCCAGCCGGCTTTCGCCGGCGTTCGGGGATTGTTGCGTCATATTCTTTCATCCTCTGTTCATTGCCTGCATATCCGGCAATCTTGGTGTCGAGGACGAGAAGGCAGGCTTGCAATTCGGCCACATGTGCTCGGACACGCTCGCGGTGCTGTTCAAGCAACGCGCCGCGCTCCGCTTCCGTGCCGACGCCACGTTCCCGCAAGGCCTCGTAGCGCAGCATTTCCCGGATAGGCATCCCGGTCGCTTTGAGACGGTCGAGAAATTCTATCCAGCTGAGGATTGATGCGTCGTAGTCACGCTGGCCCGATTGGTCCCTGTCGGCATAGGGAAGCAGCCCGATCCGCTCATAGTAACGGATGGTGTGGGTCGATAATCCCGAACGCTTCGCCAGTTCACCAATCTTCATGAACGCCCTTCTTTCGTCACGACGCACGGGAAGCTACAGGTTAGAGTGCGCTCTAAGTCAAGGGGGCGCGCAACTCCGGCTCCTACACGGTAGTGTTCCATGACATGAGCGCCAAAGGTTCGTGGCTTCCGTTTGCGAGATGATGCCTGAACGTCGGAGAGCAACCACCAAGACCATGACTGGATCGGTTGGAGCTTCTGCATCCGACAATCTGGTCAGGCCGAGCCGGAGTCGAAGACGGGCGCGAAGCGACCAAACTGGACGGTTTCCGAGAAGCGGCCTACGCCGGCCGTAGCCTTGATTTAACTGCCACGCCACTCATGAGCGCTTCGGTCGGCGAAGGCCGGAAGCGCGAGAAGCCGGCATTTGCAGGCCGGCCTCACTTGAATATCAATACGCCTCAGGCCTTCTTGC
>NZ_RZSC01001579.1:0-474 GCF_003998155.1 Mesorhizobium sp. M1E.F.Ca.ET.063.01.1.1 | reverse complement strand
GGCATGAGCCTGCTTAATCTCGGCACGCTCGAACGCAGCGGCAAATATCTGGACGAGGCCGAAGCGGCCTTCCAGGCGACGCTCAAAGTGTTCACCCGCGACAGCCAGCCGCTGCAGTGGGCCTTCGCGCAGAACAACCTCGGCGATGTCTATTGGAACCGCGCCAGCCAGGGCGGAGGCGACGCCGATTATTTGAAAGCGATCGAGTTCTTCGAAAATGCCAAGGAGGGTTTTGTCGAAGCCGGCTACACCATCCCGATCCCGCTCACCGACAAGAAGATCGAGCTGGTGAAGCAGCAACTGGCGAAGAAATAGCCCGAGCTTGTTTTTCAGCCGGCTTTGCGGTCCCTATATGCCGATCATGGCCCCCGGCCTCTTGGGCAGCCACAAGGACTTCTCATGCTGCGACTTGCCCTGGCGCTTTTCCTGCTTGCCGTTCCGACCCTCGCCCACGCCACCGACGCGGGCTGGGCG
>NZ_RZSC01001578.1:0-474 GCF_003998155.1 Mesorhizobium sp. M1E.F.Ca.ET.063.01.1.1 | reverse complement strand
GGCGAAGAGCGCGATCGCGATCTAGCATTCCGGCTTGACCCCACGGCAACCATCGGCCAAAGCGTGCGGCGACATCGACAGGGGAACGACATGGCCGTTGCCGACGACATCGCTCTGATCAAGAAACAGGAAGCCACGCTGGTCTTTCCTGCCTTCGACGAGGCCGTCGCCTTCGAGATCGGCTCGGCGATCCGCAAGCGGGCGCTGGCCGAGAACCTGCCGATCATCGTCGACATCAGAACCTTCGACCGGCCGCTGTTCTATGCCGCGATGCCGGGTTCGAACGCCTCCAATCCCGACTGGGCGCGGCGCAAGATCAATGTGGTGAAGCGGTTCCTGAAAAGCACCTACCGCATGGTGCTGGAGCAGCAGCGCCCCGACCGCACCTTCAAGGTCGGCGAGGGGCTGGATGTCGCCGACTACGTGCTGGCCGGCGGCGGCTTTCCGGTCACCGTCAACGGCGCCGGCCAGCAC
>NZ_RZSC01001577.1:0-474 GCF_003998155.1 Mesorhizobium sp. M1E.F.Ca.ET.063.01.1.1 | reverse complement strand
ACCAACAAGGAGGCTGGCAGCTTCGATCCGGTCACCGAAGCCGATCGCGAGGCCGAGCGGGCGATCCGCGCACTGATATCGGCCGAGTATCCCGATCACGGCATTCTCGGCGAGGAGCACGGCAGCGAGAACATCTCCAGCCGGCATGTCTGGGTGATCGATCCGATCGACGGCACGCGTGCCTTCATCTCCGGCCTGCCGGTCTGGGGAACGCTGGTCGGACTGACCGTCGAGGGCGACGCCGTCGCCGGGCTGATGTCGCAGCCTTTCACCGGCGAGCTGTTCTATGCCAACGCGTCCGGTTCCCACTATGAGGGTCCGGGCGGGCCGCGCAAGCTTGCGACGCGCAAGACGACCGACCTCGCCAAGGCGACTCTGTTCACGACGACGCCTGCGCTGTTCAAGGGCGAGGCGCGCACGCGCTACGACCAGTTCGAAAAGCAGGTCCAGCTCGCCCGCTACGGCACCGATTGC
>NZ_RZSC01001576.1:0-476 GCF_003998155.1 Mesorhizobium sp. M1E.F.Ca.ET.063.01.1.1 | reverse complement strand
CGCGCTGGCGCGCCTCGGCTTCGGCTTGCTGCAAGCACCGCGCTACCGGCTGGAAAAGGATCTGGCCGACGGGACGCTGATCGAGGTGCTGGAGGATTTTCCGCCGACGCCGACGCCGTTGTTCGCACTTTATCCGCAAAACCGGCAGCTCGCGCCGCGGCTGCGCGCCTTTCTGGAGTGGGCATCGCGCATTTTCGCCGAGGCAAGGCTGTGACGATCGGATCGGTGCCCGGCTGGCGTGGTCTGCCGGCACCGCAGTTCAGCTGTTGCGCGTCGCCACGAAAGTCGCCGCGGCCTTGAGCAGGGCCGCCTCCTCGCCATAGGGATCGAGCAGCGCATGCGCCTGGTCGATCAGGCCGTGGAGCTGCTCGCGCGCCCAGTCGGGGCCGTGCAGCGCGGCGAGCGTCGCCTTGCCGGCGGCGGCGTCTTTCTTCGTCGCCTTGCCCATCTGCTCGGCGTCCGCAGTGAGGTCGAGC
>NZ_RZSC01001575.1:0-477 GCF_003998155.1 Mesorhizobium sp. M1E.F.Ca.ET.063.01.1.1 | reverse complement strand
ATCGTACGCGGCGGCACGCTGCCTGACGGCAGGGTTGCCGATATCGGCATCGCCGGCGAGACGATCGCCGCGATCGAGCCCGAACTGACCGCCGCCGCGGGCACGGTGATCGACGCGCGTGGCAATCTGGTCTCGCCGCCCTTCGTCGATCCGCATTTCCATATGGACGCCACGCTCTCCTACGGCATTCCGCGTATCAATGCCTCCGGCACGCTGCTCGAAGGCATCGCGCTGTGGGGCGAACTGAAGCCGCTGCTGACGCATGAGGCGGTGCGCGAGCGGGCGCTTGCCTATTGCGACTGGGCGGTGTCGATGGGGCTGCTTGCCATCCGCACCCATGTCGATGTCTGCGACGACCGGCTGCTGGCGGTCGAGGCGCTGCTCGAGGTCAAGAAGACCGTCGCGCCCTATATCGACCTGCAGCTCGTCGCCTTCCCGCAGGACGGGCTCTACCGCTCGCCGACGGCGCGTCAAAAC
>NZ_RZSC01001574.1:0-477 GCF_003998155.1 Mesorhizobium sp. M1E.F.Ca.ET.063.01.1.1 | reverse complement strand
GCCGTAAGGAGCTACGTGAAATCGTCCCTCTGGCTGACAGCACAATCTATGAAATGGAGCAGCGCGGGCAATTTCCGCGACGTTTCGCTCTTACCCCCCGTTGCGTCGTGTGGGATTTGGCCGAGGTTGAAGCCTGGCTCCATGCGCGCAGGGCAGCACCAATTCCCCGAGCCAGCCCTCCAGATGTGCGTTTGAGAAAGACCGCTCCTGTCAAAGCGCTGGATCGGGCTCAAAGACCGTCATCATCGGGGGCATAAGGACGACGGGCCGCTTCCTTCCCTCGACCCAGGCTTCCACTGCATCGGACCATTCTTGCATCATGTGGCGGCGCTGAACTTCGTATTCCGCCTTGTTGTAGACGCCGCGGGAGGAGCGACCGTCCTCGTGAGCCAGGCATTTTTCGATCCAGTCGCTGTTGAACCCTAGTTCGTTCAAAAGTGTAGAGCCCGTGCGCCGGAGATCGTGCACGGTGAATGG
>NZ_RZSC01001573.1:0-478 GCF_003998155.1 Mesorhizobium sp. M1E.F.Ca.ET.063.01.1.1 | reverse complement strand
AGGCTCTGCGGTGCGAAATTGTCTGGCATCTTTATGCGGGACGGCGACGTCTTCCGCCTTGCGGCAGGCTACGAGCAAACCCCGGAGTATCGCGCGTATGAAGAGGCGAATCCGAGTCCGATCACCCGACAATCCTGGGTCGGCCGAACAGCACTCGACAAGGCAGTCGTCCATATTCCGGATGTTACCAAGGACACCGAACATGGCCTTCCCGAAGCTCCGCGACTCGGAGGTTATTCGGCTGTGCTCTGTGTACCGCTAATGCGCGAAGGATCGGTAATTGGCGTCTTCGCAATGACGCGACCTGAACCCGGGGCCTTCACCGATAGCCAGATCGAACTTGTCCAGACCTTTGCCGACCAGGCCGTAATTGCGATCGAGAACGTCCGCCTTTTCGAGGAGGTGCAGCAGCGGACACGGGAGGCCACAGAGGCGCTGGAGTACCAGACGGCGACCAGCGATGTGCTCAGCGTTATCA
>NZ_RZSC01001572.1:0-478 GCF_003998155.1 Mesorhizobium sp. M1E.F.Ca.ET.063.01.1.1 | reverse complement strand
GGACGAAAGCGGGCACGAAGACCTGCGACCGACGATTCTTGCTGCGCTTGGGGATGTGGGCGTCGCCCCCCCGTCTCTATGCAGTCTCATCGGCAAGTACGACCTGAGCGTCATTAGTGCGGTCATCAAATATCGCGGATTTTCCCCAAGCTTGCAAAGCGACGCCTATGATTGTGCGGCAAAGGTAGGGCTGCAGTTGTCCGGTACACCATCGGATCGTATTGCGCTAATGCGCCTGCTAGTAGCCAACAAAGTCAGTGGCCGAGGAGTCGCTCTTGCAAATCAGATTGATAGGATAAGTGCCGGCGGAGGGGATATCGAGACCGTGGAGGCGCTGGCCAAGCCTGTAGACAAGGGACTCTTTGAGCTCGACGACGTGATCGGCGCAATGGACAGATTGAAAGCTAGCCAAGTTGACTATCCAGAGAACGCTGCAGCATATAGTCGCCTACAAGGCTATGGTGCACACGGGTCACAC
>NZ_RZSC01001571.1:0-479 GCF_003998155.1 Mesorhizobium sp. M1E.F.Ca.ET.063.01.1.1 | reverse complement strand
GCGCTGAGGAACTGGCCGAGCTGCCGGTCGACCGCGTCCGGATGCTCGATGACGATGCCGAGGCTCGCCAGGTCGGCGGCGATCGAGGTTCCAGGCGACAAGTACCCGCCCCATTGTTCGGCGGCGGGCGCATCGCGCAGGCGCACCAACAAGATCCTGGTGAGCGAGGGTTGCGGCTCGGGGCCGATGATGGCGGTGCCGCACATATAGCCGCCGAGCACACTCACCGGCTGCGTCTGCGGAAACAGGCAAAGGAAGAACTGCGCCTCGCCGCCGACCTCCTTCAGATGCAGATAGAGGCTGCGCTTTGCCGGCGTGACCGGGCCGCCGAGCTGCAACTGGCCGGTCGGCAACGTCTCGCGATAGGTGGCGGTGAACCCATGCACGCCCGGACCGGCCTCGATCGACAGGCGGCCCCTGATGAGTTGGCCGCGATAATAGGGCGACCAGGCGCGCGAATAGCAGGCGTAGGTTCCGGC